>NZ_JAGDFV010000022.1 GCF_017497985.1 Meiothermus sp. CFH 77666 | reverse complement strand
CGCCATCACCGTACTGAACTTGGCTTTACCGCTTGGTGGGCTTACCTCATCATCGCCCTGAACCTCATCGCTGCTTCCCCAGACCTGTGTATAGCTGACATCGTTTTGTGACTAGCACCAGTGATTAGCTATAGGCCATCGGCTATCAGCTATTGTAGCGCCCAATGCGCTCTACCAGCAAATCGTAGAAGCCTTCGGCGTCAATCTCGAGCCCTACCTCGCAGTTGGGTGGTTTGCCGGTCACGCGCCAGTAGTCGCAGACCGTGCGCCCAAAGGCCAGCCCTTCGTTGGCCTCGATTTCCACGTTGAACAGGGCGGTTTTGAACAGGTCGGGCCGCAGCAAGAAAGCCACCGCGCAGGCGTCGTGGATGGGGGCGCCATCCCACTTGTAGCGCTGGATGTGGTGCTCGCGGAAGAACTCGAGCAGCTCTGCCGTGAATGCCCCTACCCGGGTGCCCAGGGCGCGGAAACGCTCCACCCGGGCCGGGTGGGCCACGGTCTGATGGGTCAGGTTGAGGCCCATCATCACCAGGGGAACCCCCGCCCCAAAGACAATCTTGGCCGCGTGGGGGTCGCACAAGATGTTGAACTCGGCGCTTGGCGACCAGTTGCCGATGTCAATGGAGCCGCCCATCAGCACAATCTCCCTGATCTGGGGAATGATTCTAGGTTCGAGGCGCATGGCTAGCGCGATATTGGTGAGGGCTCCCACCGGCACCAGCGTGACCTCGCCGGGGTGCTGGAGCACCTGCTCGATGATGAAATGAACGGCGTGCTGGGGCTCGGCTTGGCCGGTGGGGGTGGGCAGATGGGGGCCCTCGAGCCCCGAGACCCCGTGAACCGCCTCGGCGCTGATGCGGTCGCGCACCAGGGGTCGGTCGGCGCCTGCATAAATGGGCACGCTTTTGCCCAGTACCTCCCGCACCACCAGGGCGTTGCGGGTGGTGCGCTCGAGGCTCACATTGCCGTAAACGGTGGTGATGCCCAGAACCTCGAGTTCCTCGCTGGCCAGGGCCAGCATGATGGCGATGGCGTCGTCGTGTCCGGGGTCGCAGTCGAGGATGATTTTGCGTGGCACGAAGCACAGCTTACCGTAAAAAATCTGCTGTGCAGCAATAGCGAACCTTTCTGATGGGATAAAGCATACAATCAGTCCATGCACAAAAGAATTGGCCTGATGGCACTTGTCTGGGGCCTGGTCGGTTGTACCCCACCCTCCCCGGTGAGCCCCAATCAGTGGGAATCGGTGCAGACCCTCTATCAAGATGTATTTTTGCTGCGGGAGAAAGTCATGTACCGTAGTGGTGGCCTCAAGATTTTTGGGCAGATTTGCCGTCCCAACCGGGCCGGACAGTTCCCAATTGTCGTCTGGAACCACGGTGGCTTTGAAGGCCTCCAGGTAGGCGACGCGAATCTATGCCAGAACCTGGCTTTCTTGGGGTATGTGGTATTGATGTCTTCCTATCGTGGCGAGGATGGTTCTGAGGGTCGCATTGAGGTCTGCCAGGGGGAGGTGGACGATGTGCTACAGATGCTGGCGATTGGGCGCACCATGCCCTACGCGAACCCCAACCGGGTGGCGGTGGCAGGGGGTTCGCATGGGGGATGCATCAGCTTGCGTGCGGTGCAGAAAGGCGCACCGGCCCAGGTCTTGATTGATCTTTTCGGCCCCACTGACTGGATTTCGGAGTATCAACAGCTTGAGCAGCTTGCGACTTCCGGTGATAGCAACCAAAAACGTGCGAGCCAAACCCTAATTCCTTTGTTACAAACGGCGCTCGGTGGAACTCCAGCCCAGACGCCCCAAAGCTACCGGGTTCGCTCACCCATCGAATACGCCGCCAGCCTTAGCAACTGGCCTGGTTCAATGCTGGTGGTGCACGGGGCCCTGGATTGGTTGGTTCTACCGGGTCAGTCCTGCAATCTGGTCAAGGCGGTGGGGGGGTTTACCAGTTTCCGCATCAGCGCCAACAACACCACCTCGACCACAGCACCCGCCGGGTGTGAGGCGGCTGGTCTGAGCTGGGCAGGGGGTGAGGTACCCAGGGGCAACTGGGGGGGGAAGCGCTACCTGCTGGTCTATGACAACTTTGGTCATGGTGATGGCGAGCAGGGCAACCTGGCCCTACTGGATGTGCTCAACTATCTGGGCAACAAATTCCCCGCCAACTGAGCGGTATGGGTGGGCCTGAAGGCGTCGGGAGGTGTGCAGTACGGTACAATCGCCTTATGCTCGAGGTCAAAGAAGCGGTCAAGATTGCCACCGAGTACATCCAGACGCTTTTTACCGACAAACAAATTCCTGAACTGCGGCTCGAGGAGGTCGAACTCTCCCCCGACAATCAGTTCTGGGAGGTGACCCTTTCCTTTGTGGTGCGCGAACCCACCGCCTACTTGAGCCTGGGCGATGCAGCCCGCACCCGTGAGTACAAGATTTTTCGCATCAACGCCGAAACCGGGCAGGTACAGAGCATGAAGATTCGTAAAGTGTAGCGCTGTGAACGGTGCGCTATAGACTATCCCTCATGCGCCCTGCCTGGTTGGAAGTTGATCTCGATGCCCTGGCCCATAACTTCCATCTTCTGCGAAAAAGCGCCGGAGACGTGGCTCTAATCGGTGTGGTCAAGGCCAATGCCTATGGCCACGGGGCGGTGGAGGTGGGCAAGGAATTATTGCGCCTGGGGGCTTGGGGGCTGGCGGTGGCCACCACCCACGAAGCCCGCGAACTGCGGAAGGCCGGCATTGTGGCCCGCATCCTGTTGATGGGAAGCCTGCACCCCCAGCAGGCCAGGGAAGTGGTGGAGCTTGACCTGATTCCTTCGATCTCGACCCTCGAGAGCGCCGAGGCCCTCAACGCACTGGGTAAAGCCGTGGCGGTACACCTCGAGTTCGATACCGGCATGGGCCGGGTGGGTTTCCAGCCCGAGGATGCGCCCCTGATCAAGGAACACTTTGTCCGCTACGAAAACCTGCTTATCCAGGGCATCTACTCCCATTTTGCCGATGCCGAGGAGGACGAACCCTGGACAAGGGAGCAGATGGCCCGGTTTCAGGAGGTACAGAAGGTCTTTGGACCGGGCTACTTCTATCACCTGTGCAACACCGCCGGCACCGTCAACTACGGCGAATATGGCCTGAGCGCGGTGCGACCCGGCATCGGTCTGTACGGCCTGCTACCCAACCTGGGCCTGCGGCCCATAGCCCGTTTGCTGGCCAAACCCACCCAGGTCAAGCTGCTTCCGCCCGGGCGCAGAATCGGTTACAGCGGCCTCTACACCACCCAGGGCCTCGAGTGGATTGCCACCCTGCCGGTGGGGTATGCCGATGGCATGCCGCGCCTGGTCTACAACCGGGCTACGGTTCGTTTTTACCCAGAGCGCGGAGCCCCCTGCATCTGTCCGGTGGTGGGGCGGGTCTCGATGGATCAGATTACGGTGAAGATTCCCGCGCCAGTGGGGTTGGATGAGGTATTTGAAGTGGTCACCCCCGACTTTGACCCCACCAGCAGCCTGTGGGGCTGGGCCGAACTCACCGGCACCGTGAGCTACGAACCGGCGGTGCGGCTTTCGCCCCGGTTGCCCAGGGTCTATTTGCGCGACGGGGTTGAGGTCGCGCGGGTAGAGTAGAGGTTTTTGGGGGGCTGAGCAAAACCACTTTTGCTTTTTGATGCTGCGGTGAAAATCAGATACGTGGTTGAGATGAAAGCCGTCAAGCTGTTTCAGGGGTATCTGTGGCACCCCAAAGACCTGGCCTTCGACCCCCGCGAGGCCCTGCCCCGCCAACTGGGAGAGGTGCATGTGCTCATAGACAAGGTGCGAGCCCCCATGACCTTTTTCGAGGATGGCACCCCCACCGAGACCCAGCAGTTCTACCAGGTAACGCTGCTGGTGCGAACCGAGCAGGAGCCCGCCGCACTGAAACCCCTGGCCGAGCGGGTGAGCCGGGAGCTAAAGCCCTACCTCGAGGCCACTCCTCAAACGGTGGGCTGGCAACTGCTGGAAGATTTGCGGCAGATTTGATGCAGGGTACTCCGCGCCCTGGTAGTTAGTCATCGGTGCGCTTCAACGAAGCTAAAACTTCCAAATTGACCATTTGAACATTTATGCACTTACATTTTACGATTATACCTGTACTAACCCCCAAGCCAGGCATGATAATGCGATTTCTGGTTCTGTCTTTGAGCACAATAAGTCTGAAAAATCAGGTCTAGTGCAATAAAAACGGCCTTGACTACTTATACTTGCATTTGTATCCTTATTCAGTATGTTTGCCGCAGGCCATCGGTTGTACCACAGGAGATTTGGCGGTACTGTATGGCTTTGTGGGGTTTGTCCCCAACCCTGAGGTGAATGAATGAAAATCGTACTCGCATACTCCGGCGGCCTGGATACCAGCATCATCCTTAAGTGGCTGATCGAGAACTACAACGCGGAGGTCATCACCTTTACGGCCGACATCGGGCAGGGTGAGGAGGTCGAGGAAGCCCGGGTTAAGGCCCTCAAGACCGGGGCCAGCAAGGCCTACGCCCTGGATTTGCGCGAGGAGTTTGTTCGGGACTTTGTCTTCCCCATGATGCGCTCCGGGGCCCTCTACGAGGGCTACTACCTGCTGGGCACCTCCATCGCCCGGCCCCTCATCGCCAAGCACCTCGTACGCATTGCCCAGGAAGAAGGAGCCGAGGCCATCTCGCACGGGGCCACCGGCAAGGGCAACGATCAGGTGCGCTTCGAGCTTACGGCTTACTCGCTCAAGCCCGACATCAAGGTGATTGCGCCCTGGCGCGAATGGAACCTCATAAGCCGCCCGCAGATGATGGAATACGCCGCTATACACGGGATTCCCGTACCCACCACCCTCGAGAAGCCCTACAGCGTGGACTCCAACCTGCTGCACAACTCCTTCGAGGGGGGCGTGCTGGAAGACCCCTGGGCCGAGCCTCCCGCCGGGATGTTCCGCCTGACCCAAGACCCCTGGGACGCGCCGGATGAGCCCGAGCTGGTGGAGATTCAGGTAGAGGGCGGCGATGTGGTCGGTGTGAATGGCGAGCGCCTTTCACCGGCCAGCCTGCTGGCCCGCCTCAACGAGATTGGGGGTCGGCACGGCATCGGACGGGTAGACCTGGTGGAAAACCGCTTTGTGGGCATGAAGTCGCGGGGCGTCTACGAGACCCCCGGCGGCACCCTGATCTACCACGCCCGGCGGGCTGTGGAGAGCCTGACCCTCGACCGCGAGGTCATGCACCAGCGCGACCAGTTGGGCGTCAAGTACGCAGAGCTGGTGTACAACGGCTTCTGGTTTGCCCCGGAGCGCGAGGCCCTGCAAGCCTACATGGATCACGTAGCCAAAACCGTCACCGGTACGGTGCGCTTCAAGCTCTACAAGGGCAATATCATCCTGGCCGGGCGCCGCTCGCCCCTCTCGCTTTACGACAAGAGCCTGGTCTCCTTCGACGAGAAGGGCGGCTACAACCAGGCCGACGCCGAGGGCTTCATCAAGCTCAACTCGCTGCGGCTGCGGGTGCGGGCCAAGGCCCAGCCAAAGGACTAAGTTGCGCCCGCATAAGGTTTAGAGATGAATCCAGGCCACGCTAGAAAATCATGCTCCGGGCGCAATGCCCGAATGATTTTCGATCATGCCATTATCCAAAACATAGGCGGGAGGTACTTAGTCGAGGGTCAGATGTCGAGGCTCGAGGGACAGCCGTTATTTAGACCGGGGTCTTGTGGCCTGGGTGAGGTTTGCGATGCAGACTGAATCAACCCAGGTGCAGATTCGCCGGGCTACCCCTGCCGATGCGGAGGCCATTGCCCGGATGGTGCGCCAGGCCTGGGCCGACCGGGTGGCCCCGGACTCCTCGGGCCACCAGGAGACGGTGGAGCGCGTGCAGGCTGACCTCGAGCGCGGCTACGCCTGGGTTGCGCTGGACAGAGGCGAGGTGGTGGGCACGGTGCGCCTGGTGCGCCACCCCGACCCCAGGGAGCGCGGGGTCTGGGAGGTCAGGAAACTGGGGGTGCTGCCCGAGTACCGCAAGCAGGGGGTGGCCCACCGGCTGATGGAAGCAGTAGCCCGCCAGGCCTTCGAGGTGCGGGCCCGGGAGCTGCGCCTGGCCGTGCGGCACGACCAGCCCAAGCTGCTCAAGTGGTACACCCAGTTCGGCTTTAGCTACGAACCCAGCCTGCGCTACAGCACGCCCAACCCCAATACCCCACCGCCCTTCGTGATGGTGCGGAAGCTCGAGGTGCTCTCATGAGTTGCTGTAGCATCCTGTCCCAAGGTCGCAGGTCGCAGGTCTCAGGTCGCAGGCTAAACTTACAGAAGAGCCTGGTGTCGGGTTGCTGGTGCCTCGAGAGTCGCGCTACTGGCTTGATTTACCCTACAAGCTATCGACCATTGACAATCGACTATCGACATATGGGGAGGACTTTTTGAGCCAGGAAACGCAAAAAACCTGGGGAGGCCGCTTCAGCGAGGCCCCCAGCCGGATTGCCCAGGAGTTCAATGCTTCCTGGACGTTTGACCAGCGCCTTGCTCTGGTAGACATCGAAGGCTCACTGGCCCATGCGGCCATGCTGGCCCGGCAGGGCATTATCGCTGCCGAGGACGAAGCCCGGCTTCGTCAGGGATTGCTCTCGGTGCGGCAGGAAATTCTGGAAGGCACCTTTCAGTGGCGTGAAGAACTGGAAGACGTGCACATGAACGTGGAGGCGCGCCTTACGGAGCTGGTAGGCCCGGTGGGGGGCAAGCTGCACACCGCCCGCAGCCGCAACGACCAGGTAGCCACCGACCTGCGCTTGTGGGTGCGGGGCGAGCTCACTGGTTTACTGGACGATCTCAAAGCCCTGCGCCGGGTGCTGGTGCAGGAGGCCGGGAAGTACATAGAGCCCCCGCTCATCCTGCCCGGCTATACCCACCTGCAGCGGGCCATGCCGGTGCTCCTCTCGCACTGGTTTCTGGCCTACTACGAGATGCTCACCCGCGACGCCGGGCGCCTTCAGGACGCCCTGAACCGCCTCAACGAATCGCCCCTGGGTGCGGCGGCCCTGGCCGGGACAGGCTTTCCCATAGACCGGCACTTCACGGCCTCGGCGCTGGGCTTTGTGCGGCCCATGCGGAACTCCCTGGATGCGGTGGGCTCACGCGACTTTGTGCTCGAGGTACTCTCTGCGCTGGCCATCGGGCAGATTACCCTTTCGCGCCTGGCCGAGGAAATCATCCTCTACACCACTTTCGAGTTTGGCTTTGCGGTGCTGCCGGACGCTTTCTCTACCGGAAGCTCCATCATGCCCCAGAAGAAAAACGCCGACCATGCCGAGCTGATCCGGGGCAAGGCGGGCCGGGTGCTGGGCAGCTTCGTCACCCTGGCCACCCTGACCAAGGGCCTGCCGCTGGCCTACAACAAAGACCTCCAGGAGGACAAAGAACCCCTTTTCGATGCGATGGACACCTACCGGGCCTCGGTCAAACTCCTGGCGGCCATGCTGCCGGGCCTCAAGTGGAACGCCGAGGTCATGGCCAGGGCCGCCGAGTCGGGCTTCTCGCTGGCTACCGAGCTGGCTGACTACCTGGCCGAGCGGGGGGTGCCCTTCCGTGAGGCCCATCATGTGGTAGGGCGCATTGTGCGCCACTGTGTAGAGCAGCACAAAGAACTGCGTGACCTGAGCCTGGCGGAGCTGCAGGGCTTCCACCCTTTATTTGACGAGGACGCATTACCGCTGACCCGCCTGGAGACCGCCATCCACCGACGACGAAGCTACGGCGGTACCGCGCCTGAAGCGGTGCGGGAGGCGCTCAAGGCAGCGCAGCTCGAGGTCGAGACATGAAGACGGCTCAAAAAAGGCCCTTTCCCGTTGCCGGGAGGGCAGGCTGAGGGGGGTATGTGAGTAACCTGATCGAGATTGGCACCACGGTTTTGCCCAGGGTGCGCTGGGACGCCAACGTAGAGCTTCGCAAAGCCCGAATGAAGGATGTGGAGCAGATCTACACCCTGATCAAGTACTGGGCCGAGCGCGGCCTGATGCTGGTACGCAGTCATAACCACCTCTACGAAAACCTGCGTGATTTTTTCGTGCTGGAAGATGAGTACGGCCACATCGTGGGGAGTGGTGCCCTGCACATCCTCTGGCACGACATTGCCGAGGTGCGGGGTCTGGCTATCCACCCCGAGCGGCAGGGGCAGGGGTTGGGCCGCTGGATAGCCCTGGCCGCCGAACGCGAGGCCAAGGACCTGGGCATCCCGCAAATCTTCGCCTGGACGCTCCAGGTCAAGTTTTTCACCAGCCTGGGCTACCACGTGACCACCCGCGAGGCCCTGCCCCCCAAGGTCTACGCCGAGTGCAGTGCCTGCCCCTTCTACGACAACTGCCGCGAGATCGGCGTGACCAAGGTGCTGGATGTGGAAAACGCCTACAAGGTCGGCTAGCGCCCAAAATCCCCACTACTCCCCGGCTGTGCTGAGCGGGGGCCTGGGTTGGGCCAACGGCGCTGGTGCGACGGTGGGCATAAATGCCCTGGGCAAGCCATCGGGATCTTCACCAGCCCGGATTCAAACCCCTGGCTCTGTATAGAAATACGAAAAACATGTATATTGTCACTTTGGGAAGTGAGGCTTGGGCATGAAAGAACGCGCAGTGCTGGTACTCGAGGATGGCACCACCTACCACGGCTACGCCTTTGGGCACCGCGGCAAGAATGTGGGCGAGGTGGTTTTCAACACCGCCCAGACCGGCTATCAGGAAATCCTGACCGACCCCAGCTACAACGGGCAAATCGTGGTGATGACCTACCCCCACCAGGGCAACTACGGGGTGAACGTGTTCGACATGGAAAGCAACCGGCCCTGGGTGCGGGGTTTTGTGGCGCGGGAGTTCAGCAAGTACACCGCCGGCCCTCGCGCCCAGCAGAGCCTGGAAGAGTTCATGCGCGAGACCGGTGTAATCGGCCTGGAAGGCATAGATACCCGCGCCCTGGTGCGCAAAATCCGCGAGGGCGGGGTGATGAAGGGGGTAATTGCCCACGCCACCCACTTCGGCTCCCCTAGCTACCGTTTTTCCCCCGAAGATATTGCCGCCCTGCGCGAGGAAGCCCGCAGATGGACCGACATTGACGGGCGCGACATGACCCCCGAGGTCTCCACCCCGCTCCCATACCAGTTCCCTACCTTTAAGGGTAAACGGCGGGTGGTGGTGATGGACTTTGGCATCAAGCATGCCCAGATGCGCTACATGGCCGAGTTGGGCTTCGAACTGATTGTGGTGCCCGGCAAAACCAGTCCCGCCCAGATTATGGCCCTGGAGCCCCACGGGCTTTTCGTTTCCAACGGCCCCGGTGACCCCAGCATGCCCCGCTACGCCCACGAGACCCTCTGGAAGCTGATGGGCCTGTTGCCCACCTTCGGCATCTGCCTGGGGCACCAATTGCTGGGCCTGGCCGCAGGTGGACGCACCTTCAAGCTCAAGTTCGGCCACCGGGGAGCCAACCACCCGGTCAAGAATCTGCTCACCGGCAAGATCGAAATTACCAGCCAGAACCACGGCTACGCCGTAGACCCCGACTCCCTCAAGGAATTCAAGCCCACCCACATCAACCTGAACGACGGAACGCTGGAGGGTATGACCCACCTGCGCTACCCGGTCTTTAGCGTGCAGTACCACCCCGAAGCCTGCCCCGGCCCACACGACTCCATTTACCTCTTTCACCGCTTCCTGGAGGAAGTGGATGCCTTTAATGGCCTGACCGGAACGCCAGTGGAGAAGCAGCGCGTGGGGGGGCTGGGGATTTAGGGCGGTTTGTAGAGAGAATCCCGCACTGCTCTGTGGCAATAAGAGCGGCCTTCACACATTTTGAGCCCTCCGGTTTCAAGCAAGCTTTGTCCACAACAGAACAGTGGCCGCCGGGATGGGCGGCCACGTCTATGAAGAGCGCGATTAGCCCATGTGGGACTTGTTGCTACAATAGCTTCGTGACACTCGCAGAGGTGAAGGCCATCTTGAGCCAACACATGGTTGAGCTTCGTGCTTTTGGCGTGAAGCAACTCTACGTTTTTGGTTCGGTGGCAAGGGAGGATGCTCACCCGGACAGCGATGTGGATTTTGTGGTTGAGCTAGAGCGCTATACCCTGCGCGACTATGTAGGACTCAAGCTGGCGCTCGAGGAGTGGCTGGGGGCAGCAGTCGACCTAACAACCTTCCAGAGCCTCAAGCCCGAGGTGCGCCAGAGCCTCGAGGGAGCTCTGAGACGTGTCGCGTAGGCTTAGACTCTTTTTGCAGGATATTCTCGAGGCTTCAGCACGTATTCGCCGCTATACAAAGGGGCTGGGGTTTGAAGAGTTTGACCAAAACGAACTCGTGCTGGATGCTTGTATTCGTAACTTTTTGGTAATCGGTGAAGCGATCAAACAAATCCCTGACGAAATTCGCAACCAACAGCCCCAGATTCCCTGGAGGCTCATCGCAGGAATGCGAGATATTCTGATTCATGCATACTTCTCGACTGATAGCCGAATACTTTGGGATGCAATCACAAACGAACCTGAGCCGTTGGAGCAAGCGGTCAGAAGGGTACTCGAGGATGTAAATGCCTGGGGGTAGCAAAGTAGCAGCACATTTTGACTGCTTATCACGCCCTTTACAGGCCTGGCCACCCTTCCAAACGACCGCCCTACTGTTATAAAAGCTTTCTAAAAGCCGCATGGCTCTGAATGTGCGATAAGCGCTCTATCGCCCAAACTCAATCAGCTCGCTGCTCTGCCCGCCAAAAGTGCCCTCGCTGACCTGCTTTACCACACCCACCCCCTCGGCAAACCAGTAGGTGGCCCTGCCGCCAAAACCAATGCCAAACTCGCCCCGGAAACTGGCCTCGACCCGCAAGGCCTCGAAGCGGCCTGCAGGTACGCTGATGGTTTCTTTGGCCACGATGCGGTTCTCGACCTCGAGAAAACCCGTCAGGTCGAAAACGGCAATGCGGCCCTTTAGTTCGTAGCGGTAGACCCAGCGCCCGCCTACCCGCCAGGTTTCGTTGCTGGGAATGATTACGCCGGTGAGCCGGGTCAGTCGCACGCTACCGCCTGGAATGGGCATTTCGCCTTCCGGTAGGGTACGCAAGCCCTGAGGGGTACACGTCCACTGGGTGGTCTCGGTGCGAGCGGCAAAGCGTCGCTGCTCCAGGAGCGCACCCACCCCCGCTTGTGTAAAGGTTTGGGTGTAGACCTGGTTATCGTTCAGATTGCGGTAGCGCCAGCGCAGGTCGGGGTCGGTGGGATAGAAAGCGCTGGAACAAACGTTGCCAAAGGCCAGGCTACCCAGCCATACGATGGCCCAGAAACCCCAGGCTTTCATGCATCCAGTGTGGGCGAGGGGCTTTGGCGGAATGTGGGGCTATCCAACAAAAACACGGTTCGCTAAAGAAAACGTTATGAACGGTTAAGAAGGGGTTGCTGCGGAGATACCCAAGGGGCCAGAAGATGTCTGCTAACCATGGTTTTTGCCATAACGCTCGAGGAACCTTGCTCGAGGCCTGCTGCTACCAGCCTCGCTTTAGACTCGACTTTTGACGGCAAGCCCGTACAATACGCCAATGGGCGTTTTAGCTCAGTCCCAAGTATGGCAACCCCACCCTACCGGCCCCGGCCACACCGTAGTGGGGGAGGTTCTGGTATTCAAAGACCTGCGCAGCCCCCAGCTCGGCAACAAGCGCGATCTTCTTGTTTACCTGCCCCCCTCCTATCGCACAAGTAACCAGCACTACCCCGTGCTCTACATGCACGACGGCCAGAACCTCTTCGACGAAGCTACCAGCTACGTGGGCGAGTGGCAGGTAGACGAGAGCATGGAGAAGCTGGCCGGGGAGGGAATAGAGGCCATTGTGGTGGGCATCCCCAACATGGGGGTGGAGCGCCTCAACGAATACAGCCCCTTCCGCGACCCCAAGCATGGGGGCGGCAAGGGCGAGAAATACCTCAAGTTCCTCACCGAGACCATCAAACCCTTCATAGACGACGAGTTTCGTACCCTACCAGACCGCGACCACACCGGCGTGATGGGCTCTTCGATGGGTGGGTTCATCAGCTTGTGTGCGTACTACTATCACCCCGAGGTCTTTGGCATTGCGGGCGTGGTGAGCCCGGCGTTCTGGTTTGCCGACGGCGCTATTTACAGCTTTGTGGAAAAAGCCCGCCAGGTGCCAGGCCGGCTCTACATGGATGTGGGCTTCCGTGAGCTCACCCTGTCCCATGTGAGCAGCCGCCGCTATCTGGAAGGGGTGCGCCGTATGCACCGCATACTCCTGCAAAAAGGCTGGCAGCCCGGCCACGACTACCTGTATGTGGAAGACAAGGAGGGTGTCCACAACGAAGGCCACTGGGCGCGGCGTTTTCCCGACATGATGCGGTTTCTGTTTGGAGGGGTCGCTCGAGACTGACTACCCCGCTGTAGCGAGGTTCATACGCCTCCAGGTATCTGGGAGGGATTGACCTCGAGCCCCTCGCTACAGCGTAGGGAGGGTCTCGAGCAATGCCCTGAACCCAGGTACTGCGTAAAACCGCAGTTTTGTAACCTCACCCTGCCCTCTCCTGCACGATAGGGGAAGGGCGGCGTGAGCCAAAGTGTGGCTGCTTCTGTGAAGGAGCGTAGCATAGATGGGCCTTGGGGCAGCCGTTTAACTGAATTCAACAAACCTGCTAAGCACATAAAATGGAGCAAACATGCGCGTTCTGGTGACCTCGCTCAAAGGCGGGGTGGGCAGGATCACCACGGCCATTCACCTGGCTGCATTTCTGCAACTGCGGGGCCCTAACTTACTGGTGGATGCCGAGCCTGCCGGGGGCGCTGGCTTGGGCGTGGCAGGGGTCGGGGTTGCCCTTTGAGGTGGCGAGTTCCGAGGAGGCCCGGCCCAGGCGGTTCGAGCACATGGGTGATAGATACCGCCGAACATCCCAGGGGCAAAACCCTGCGAGAATACGCCGATAAGGCCGATGTAGTTGTGCCGACCTCCCCTGGAGTGCTCTCGCTGGTGAGTTTGGAGCAGTTCGTGAAGGAGCTCGAGGCCCAAACCTACCCCTTTTGCATGAGCAGCCCAACGGATTCGCTGTGTTGGACTCAATCCACTGTTTGCACCACCCGCGCGATCCGCAAGAGCGCCTCCTGCACCAGGCTCCGGCTGGTGGCAAAGTTCAGGCGCAGCCAGCCCTGGTACTGCGGCCCAAAAATCTTGCCGTCGTTGAGGCCGACCTTGGCCCGCTCGAGCATTACCTTGTGAACCTCCTGGGCAAAGGGGGCGCGTGAGAAATCGAACCAGGCCAGGTAGGTGCCCTCCGGGGGCAGGTAGCCGACCTGGGGCAGGTGCTGGGCCATGAACCCTGTGATGAAGTCGCGATTGCCCTGCAAATAAGCCCGTACTTCCTGGAGCCAGTCCTGGGCGTGCTCGAGGGCGGCCCGCCAGGCGGCCATGGAGAGCACGTTGGGGTGGCCGCCAATACCCTTCAGCACCTGGGCCATCGCAGCCAGAATCTGCTTGTTGTGGCTGATGGCTACCCCACCGCCCAGCCCCGCCGTGTTGTAGGTTTTGCAGGGTCCGGTGAGGGTGACGGTGCGCTGGGCAATTTCTGGGCTCAGCGAAGCAATGGGAATGTGCTCCCCTTCATAAATCAGGTCGGCCCATAGTTCATCGGACATCACCCACAGGCGGTGGCGCAGGGCAAACTCGGCCAGTTGTTCCAGTTCGTCGCGCCGGAAGACCCGCCCGGTGGGGTTCTGGGGGTTGCACAGCATCAGGAGCCGGGTGCGGGGGGTTACCAGGCTTTCCAGTTGCTCAAAGTCAATCTCCCAGCCAGACTCGGTGCGCAGGAGGGGGTTGTGCCGGGCAATCCGGTGGTGCTCGTTCAGGGCAAAGAGGAAGGGATGATAGACCGGCACCTGGGTAATCACCTCGTCGCCGGGGCTGCTCAGGGCCAGTACGCTGGCATAAATGGCCGGCACAACCGAGGTGGTAAGCAGCAGGTTCTCGGGGGCCAGGCCGGTCAGGCCGTGTCGGCTCTGCTGCTGGATAAGCAGTTGTAGGAGAGCTTTGTCGCCCGTCATTGGGGGATAGCCCACCCGCTCCTGCAGCCGCTCCACAATGGCCTGCGTAATGGCCGGGCTGATGGGAAAGTCCATATCGGCCACCCACATGGGCAGCACATCCTCGGGGTAAAAGTGCCATTTGCCGCTGTAGCCGTAGGGGTCGCGCAGGGTGTGGGGCGATAGGTGGTCGAGTTGCATGGCTATAGCTTATCCCGGCCTGGCAGCGTCCCCCATACTTACGGCGAATCCGGGGTAGTGTGGGCGGGGATGATGACATCTTCTAGCTGCTCTTCCAGCACAACCTGGTTGCGCCCGGCGGCCTTGGCCCGGTACATGGCCTCGTCGGCCCGGCTCAGGAGGGCGGCCACGGTGTCACCCTCCCGGTAGCAGGCCACCCCCAGGCTCAGGGTCACGTGTACGCCCGACATGGGGGTTGCGCGGATGGCCTCGAGCAGGCGCTGGGCCAAGTGATGGGCTTGCTGAAGGTCGGTCTCGGGTGCCAGAATCAGGAACTCCTCACCCCCCCAGCGGGCCAGGCTATCGCTCTCGCGCAGGTGCTGGAGCAGCCTTGCTGCCGCTTCGCGCAGCACCTGGTCGCCTACCGAGTGGCCGTAGGTGTCGTTAACCCGCTTGAAATGGTCAAGGTCGGCCAGCAAAACCGCAAAAGAACGGTTGTAGCGACGGGCCCGATCCAGTTCGTTATCCAGTTTGATCTGCATGGCCCGTCGGTTGGTCAGGCTGGTGAGGGCGTCGGTATGGGCCATCTGGTGCATCTGGGCGTAGTGACGGCGCAGATAGGCAAACAGGTACAGCAGGCTCAGGTAGGCGATGTTGGAGAGGGTGAACTGGAGGGCGGTGTTGGTGGAAGACACGCTCAGGGAAGGGCTGGAAAGCAGGCCGATGCCGCCCGCCAGCAGCCCCAAAGCCAGATAGGTGAGCGAGAAGCGCAGCGCCTGCCTTCTACCCAGCAGGTTAAAGGCCATCAGGTATACCATCGGAAACCACAGCGCGGCGGGGGTTATGCCATCGCGCTGGTGTAGCTTGTAAGCGGCCTCGTAGTAAAGGCTGAAAATTTCATACACCGCGATCAGGCCCAGCGCAATCTGCCAGACCAGCCGAATACCGTGGGGGTTGCGCCACAAGTAGAGCTCCAGAACCAAAAACCCCAGTGCCATGGGCGGTAGCAGTAGCCGGTCGGGAAGCGATAGCTGTCCTGCCACCACCGACAAACCCCAGGCCGCCAGGGCAGCAACAGCTCCCAGGGGGAGCAGCCAGAGGGTAAGGCGAATGCGCAAACCCTCGAGGGGATCGGCAACCTCTATGGTGGCGTAGGGATCGGGTTTGCGACGGGGCGGCATAGCCAAGATTTAGAACAATCTATCATCACCAAGCGCACTTTTGAGTTTATTGGGCGCCAGAGCTACCCCCGGCAGAAATACCGCTATAGCATCGTAGAAATGGCAGGAAATAGCGTATCCGGGGCTACAGATTACCACCATAGAGTCTACATTTCGAAACCGAGGGGCTGGTCTGGCCATCGGCTATAGACCATAGACCATAGGCTAGGGTTTGAGGTATTCAATCAGGTATTCGGCAGCAGCCCAGCCGCTCTCGAGGGCCCCTTCAATTCGCGGGCCGCCACACCAGTCTCCGCAAAAAACCAGGTTGTCCTGGGCCAGAAAGGGCCAGGGATGGGTCTGGGTGGGCAGGGCATAGCGCCAGCGATGGGCCATGGCGGTGCGGCACTGTCCTACCCAGTCGCCAAAGAGTTCCCGGGCCGCCTCGATGATCTGGCTCAGCGCCTCGGTAGGGGAGAGCTCCAGGTGTTTCTGGCTCCACTCTGCCGAGGCATGAAGCACCAGTACCGGGGGGTCTGGTACGGCCCGCTTGGTGTGGTCGAGGGCCGCCCAGGCCAGCACCGGGTGCTCGATTTCTAGCCCCACCCAGTCCAGGTAGGGCAGACGCTCGAGCACCAGAATAGCCGCCCAGCAGGGGGCATAGCGCACGGCCTGCAAGGCTATTCGTACTTCCGGTTTGAGCCATTTGTCGGCCAGCTCGAGGGCTTGCGGGGCCGGCATGTTGAGTACCAGTGTGCGGCCTGAGCGAACCTGCCCATCCTCGAGCCATACCTTCCAACCGGCTTCGTTACTTTTATGCAGACCCGTCACCAGGGATTTGGTTTCCAGGGGCAATGGTGTGTCTTGCGACTCCAGCCCTTGCAAAAAAACCTTGCCCAGGGTGCTCATGCCGTCCGGGCAGACATAACGGGGGTGCCCGGCAGTGCGCGACTTGATACCGTTATGTCTTAAGATGGGAAAACCCTGGGCCCACTCGCGCACGATGCCATGCTTGACCAGATCAGGAATCAGGATGCGCAGCGGGTCGTTTTTGGCGGTGAAATACTGCGCGCCGTGGTCTACCCGCACAATTCTGCCGTCTAGCTCTAGCCAGCGGGTCGCGGCTCGCCCCGAAACCCCTCGGGACTTGTCCAGCATATGCACGCTCAGTCCGGCTCGAGCCAGATCCCGCCCGGCGGCTAACCCGGCCAGACCCGCGCCCACAATCAATACATCGGGTGAGTGCTCCATCTCAAATCCAAGAATCGGGCTTGGGGCGCTTTTCGTCAATCTGGTAAGCTCTAGCCGGTGAAGCCAGCACTGGAAGCAGACTGGTGGGCAATGGGGCTGCGGGTGGCCGGCATTGATGAAGCCGGGCGGGGGGCGCTGGCCGGGCCGGTGGTGGCCGCAGCGGTGATTTTGCCTCCGCTGAGGGGCCGGGCGGCCTACCCCTTCCACGATTCCAAAACCCTCAGCGCTCCGGTGCGCGAGGCGTTGGAACCCCAGATTCAGGCAGTGGCCCTGGCCTGGGGGGTGGGCTGGGCCGGGGCAGCAGAAATAGACCGACTGGGCATTCTCAAAGCCACCCACCTGGCTGCCTCGCGGGCCCTGGAGCAGCTTTCTGTAACGCCCGAGGCGCTCCTGACCGACTATCTGCGCTTGGAGGCGGAGTGGCGGAGATACCTTTCCAAAACCCTCCCCGAAACGCCCCGCCCCCAAACCTCCTTTCGCTGCCCGCCCAAAGCCGACCAGAATAGCCCCACCGTAGCGGCAGCCAGCATCCTGGCGAAAGTGGCGCGGGACCGGTACATGCAAGCCCTCGAGCGCCGCTACCCAGGCTATGGCTTCGCCCAGCACAAGGGTTACGGGACGGCACAGCACCTCGATGCCCTTGAGTGCCTGGGGCCCTGTGAGGAGCACCGCCGTACCTTTGCCCCGGTGGCCCAGGCGGGGTTGTTTAGACTCTCTTGAGATTGGGATATTTGTAATGCTCGGTGCGCTAAAATTTGCTGGGTGAACCGTATGCGAAAAATACTTCCCCTTGCTTTACTAGCGGTATTGCTCTCGAGTTGCTTTCCCGCAGGTCGCTCCGGCGTTACGGTGGGTCTACGCTTTGGGTTTGATCTGAGCCCCATCATCACCCGCTTCGAGCCAGACCGGGGGCGAGGGTCCAGTTACCTTGTGGGAGAGAGCGTGCGCTTTGTGGTCAGCCTGACCCGTGCAGGCTACGTGACCCTGGTGGGCATTGACCCCGACGGGGTGGCCTACGAGTTTGACCGGGTTTTCCTCAACCCCGGCACCCATCTACTCTCCGGCCCCCCAGGGTTCCGTTACGAACTGCGCCCGCCTTTGGGCATCCAGCGGGTTCGGGCCATCTATACCGATACCCCCCACCCCTCCGGTTTTGTCTTCCGGGGTACCTACACCTCGGAAGGCTGGGATCAACAGACCTCCATCTACATTCAGCGCAGCGGCTCGAGGGTGCGTGACGTGGCCGAAACGTTTTTCTACATTCGATAACAAACCAACCGAGTTTAGCGATTTACACCCTCGAGTGTGATATCTACACCATTTGTGCCAATCTCGTCGAAAAATTCCTTTGGATGCTGATTTTCGGCGCCATGGGGAAGGTTGCCGCTAAGCACGCTTTGCTTCACTCACAAATGTGTTTTCCATTAATGTTGCCGCTTTATAGAGCCTGACATATAATCACGTCGCACCCTTAGTGCAATAAACAACTGTAGTTATTTCAGGAGGAAGCAAATGAAGCGACGTGACTTCTTGAAGAAGGCGGGGATTGGCGCTGTAGCCGCCAGCACCGTTTTCGGCCCGGTTTACGCCCAGACTACCCAGCGCATTCGCTGGCGCATGGCCACCAGCTGGCCCCGTGCACTGGATACCCTGTTCGGCGCAGCCGAGACCGTGGCCAAGCGGGTGGGGGAGCTGACCGAGGGGCGGTTCGAGATTCAGGTCTTCCCGGCAGGTGAGCTGGCTCCAGGTTTGCAGGTGCTGGATGTGGTTCAGGCCGGTAATGTGGAAATGGGCCACACCGCCAACTACTATTACATTGGTAAGAGTCCTTCCCTGGCCTTCGATACGGGTGTACCGTTCGGTCTGAACCCCCGCCAGCAAAATGCCTGGCTCTACTTTGGGGGAGGCCTTCAGGCTATGCAGCGGGTCATTGCCGATTTCAACGCCATTACCTTCCCGGCAGGCAACACGGGTGTGCAGATGGGTGGTTGGTTCCGCAAGGAAATTCGCGGCCCTGAGGATCTGAAGGGTCTGCGCTTCCGGATTCCGGGCCTGGGTGGACAGGTTATGACCCGCCTGGGGGCTACCGTGCAGACCCTTCCCGGCGGCGAGATTTTCCTGGCCCTCGACCGCGGCGCCATTGACGGGGCGGAATGGGTGGGCCCCTACGACGACGAAAAGCTGGGCCTGAACAAGGCTGCCCGCTTCTACTACTACCCCGGCTGGTGGGAGCCGGGATCCACGGTTTCGACCATTGTGAACCTCGAGCGCTGGCGCAGTCTACCCAAAGCCTACCAGGAGGCCATTATCAGCGCGAGCCGTGAAGCCAACGAACAGACCATGGCTGAATATGATGCCAAGAACGCTCCTGCGCTGGCCCGTTTACAACGTGCAGGCACCCAGCTTCGGCCCTATCCTACCAGCGTGCTTCAGGCGGCCAACAAGGAGGCCACCGCTCTGTTTGAGGAAATTGCCGCCAAAGACGCTACCTACCGGGGAATTTACGAGGGCTGGAAAAAGTTCCGCGACGAGTCCCGCCGCTGGTTTGCCACCAACGAGTTCCGCTACGACGACTTTGTGCGTACCCTGCGCTAGCCCATAGCTGGCTGAGCATACCTCTTTGGGCTCCCGCTGACAGGCGGGAGCCTTTTGTTTTGGGGCTGGGTCATTGACGCTGGGGGGTGGGGTGGTTAGGATAATCCGAGTCATTTTTTGGGAGTGAAAACCATGCCTTTGAACCGTTCGGTTTACCTCGAGGGGGTGCTTAAGTGCAGTTTCTGCTGGCAATATCCAAGCTAATAGACACCATCAACGAATGGGTAGGACGTGTGGTGCTGTGGCTGGTGGTACCCATGGTGGCGGTGGGCGCCTACAACGCCATTGGGCGGAGCCTCGATAAAGCAGTGGGTACACGCCTGGCCTCCAACACTTATTTTGAGCTGCAATGGTACATTTTCTCCCTCATCTTTTTGTTGATGGTAGGGTACGTGCTTAAGCACGATGGGCACATTCGGGTAGATGTGGTTTATGCCCGTTTGAGTGAGCGGGGGCAGGCCTGGGTCAACATGCTGGGCTCAATCCTTTTTCTGGTGCCTTTCGCCTTGATTCTGTTTTACGTCTCCTTGCCCCTGGTGACTTTTTCTGTGCAAGTGCGAGAGGTTTCTTCCGACGCGGGGGGTCTGCCGCGTTGGCCCCTGAAGCTCATGCTGTTGCCTGCTTTTATCTTGCTTGCACTGCAGGGGGTGTCGGAATTCATCAAGAACCTGGCTTTTCTGCGGGGGGCACTGCCCCGCCTCCCCCACGAGGCCAAAGGGGAGGTTGCCTAGATGGTTTTGCAAGGTGGCGGCGTTGAGCTTTTGGGCGGGGCTATGTTCCTGGGGGCCCTGGTTCTCATCTTTACCGGCTACCCCGTGGCTTTTGCTCTGGGGGGCGTGGCCCTCATCTTTGGGGCGGTTGGCATTGCCATTGGGGAATTTGACCTGCGCTTTGTGGGCAGCCTGCCCCAGCGCATCTTCGGCATCATGTCCAACTACACCCTGCTGGCCATCCCCTACTTCATCTTTCTAGGGCTGATACTGGAAAAATCCAAACTGGCCGAGCAGCTCCTGGACACGGTGGGGCAGCTTTTCGGCCCGGTGCGGGGGGGTGTAGCCATTGCGGTGGTGCTGGTGGGCACCCTTTTGGCCGCCACCACCGGGGTGGTAGCCGCCACGGTGGTGGCCATGGGCCTGATTTCCCTGCCGGTGATGCTCAAGTATGGCTACAGCAAGCCCTTAGCAACCGGGGTAATTGCAGCCTCCGGGACGCTGGGTCAGATTATCCCGCCCAGCATTGTGCTGGTGGTACTGGGCGACCAACTGGGCGTGAGCGTGGGGGATCTGTTTTTGGGGGCCTTAATCCCCGGTCTGATGCTCTCCGGCGCTTTGGTGTTGCTGGTGGCCCTGGTGGCCCTGGTTAGACCTAAGATGGCTCCCGCGCTACCACTGGAAGCTAGGCCCTACAAGGGGTGGGAGCTGGGGCGAAGGGCCATTGTGGCGCTGGTGCCGCCGGTCTTGCTGATTTTGTTTGTGTTGGGGAGCATCTTTTTTGGCATTGCGACCCCTACCGAGGCTGGCGCGGTGGGTTCGGTAGCAGCGCTGATTATGGCGGCCTTCTACCGCCGTCTGAACTGGAAGGTTTTCCGCGATGCGGTGGTGGAAACCGCCCGTTTCACCAGCATGGTAATTTTCATTCTGATCGGGGCTACCGCCTTCAGCCTGATTTTCCGGGGCCTCGAGGGCGACAAGCTGGTCAAGGACATCCTGGTGGCATTACCGGGAGGGGAACTGGGCTTCATCATCTTTGTGATGGTGCTGGTTTTTGTGCTCGGTTTCTTTATAGATTTTTTCGAGATTGCCTTCATTATTGTGCCGCTGGTGCTTCCGGCGGCGGAGGCTATCTGGCGAGCCCAGGCCGAGGCCATGCAGATGGCCGGTAACTATGACCTTTCTACGGAAGCTTTTGTACAGGGGAAGCTCTTATGGTTTGGCATCATCCTGGCCATGAACCTCCAGACCAGCTTCCTCACGCCGCCCTTTGGCTTTGCGCTGTTTTACCTGCGTGGGGTGGCTCCGCCAGAAGTCAAGACCACCGACATGTACCGTGGGGTGATTCCCTTCATTACGGTACAGATTCTGGTGCTAATCATTACCATTGCCTTCCCGGCCCTGAGTAGCTGGCTGCCCTCCCTGCGAGGGACACCGGGTGGCTAGGGAATTAGCAGAACTTTGCCGGTGGTTTCGCGACCCTGAAGGGCGATGTGAGCCTGGGCAGCCTGGGCTAAGGGAAACTCGGCGCCGATACGAATGTTGAGTTTGCCCTCGAGGGCCCACCGCATCACGTCACCGGCCCGCCACAAAAGCTCTTCGCGGGTTTGGGTGTAGTGCCAGAGGGAAGGCCGGGTGAGGAACAGGCCGCCCTTCTGGTTGAGAATTTGCGGGTTGAAGGGTGGAACCGGCCCACTGCTCTGGCCGTACAGGGCCAACATGCCCCGAATCCGCAGGCTGTTCAGGCTACCATCCCAGGTAGACTGTCCTACCCCATCGTAAACCACATCCACGCCCTTCCCGCCGGTGATTTCGCGGGCCTTCTGGTCGAAGCCCTCGTAGGGCAGGGCATAGTCGGCACCGGCTTCTTTCGCCAAAGCGCGTTTTTCTTCAGTGGAGGCGGTGGTGATCACCGTGGCTCCGATCATCTTGGCCATCTGGATCAGGAGCAACCCCACCCCGCCCGCACCTGCGTGGATTAGGCAGGTTTCGCCCGCTTTGAGGGGATAGGTGCTGTGGGTCAGGTAGTGGGCGGTCATGCCCTGGAGCATCCCGGCCACGGCAATTTTGGGGTTCAGGCCCGTGGGCACCTTGACCAGCTTATCTGCAGGCACCACGGCATACTCGGCATAACTGCCCTGAACATTTGAATAGACCACCACCTCGCCGGGCCGGATGCCTTCCACACCCGGCCCCACCGCTTCCACCACCCCGGCTCCTTCTTCCCCTACGGTGAAAGGTGTCGGGACGGCATACAGGCCCGAGCGCTTGTAGGTGTCAATAAAGTTGACCCCAATGGCCAGGAGCCGCACCAGGGCCTGGCCTTCGCCAGGGGTAGGGGTGGGAATGTCCTCTAACTGCATGGCCTCGGGGCCGCCAGGCTGGTGAACACGAACGGCTTTCATGGGTATAGCTTATAGCGGACCGCCGATAGCCGAAAGCGGAGGGCCGAATGCTCAAATAAAGCCAATCGCCAGTGCCCGGGTGGTTCTGGAGCAGCTTTGATACATCAGGGCACTGAGCTTTGGGCTTTGTACCCCTGGCAGACAGGTGTACTGAAGATGACCCGTTCAACCGGCTTAAACCTGGCCCAGCTTCGACAACCTATGGCCCTTGACCCTGAACCCTCGACTTGGGGCAACCTAGCGCAGTTTGAACGGCAGCCGACCCCTGGCCTGTGCCCCGCCCAGCACCTTGACCAGGGCCTTTAGGGTAGGAGCCCGGAAGCCGTAGGTCACGAAGGCCGGTTTACGCAGGCTCAGGATGTGGTAAGGGTTCCATAAGGCGATGTGGACGGCCCGTCTGCCCAGGCTGAAGGCATGCTTGAGGAGCCCAATTTCCTGAGGGCTCAGGCTGCCCCGACCAACCGAGACCACCAGCAGATAGTCGGCTTTGCTGGCAGCCTTTTCCAAGCCACTTATGAACTCATCGGCTTTTTTGGGGTCGTACACAAACTGACCGACCTTACTAAAGCGCGTTTTGAGCAGACGGGACAGATCCTTGACCGCGATGGTTTCCCCATAGGGGCCTGCTTCAAAGGCGCTGCCTGCCGAGACGACTAAAATTCGGTCTGAACGCTTGGGACGCAGGGGCTGACGATAAGGGGTAATGCTTTGTAGGGCCACCCGTTCCATCAGGGCCTGGTCGCGTTTTTGTTGAGCTGGAGCATAAGGTTGCACCAGGCCTGGAAACCTTTGGGCAGCCTCCAGCAAGCGGAGTTGGCTTAGCTTGGCCTGCGCTTCGCTAAGCGAGCCGTCTTCCAGGGCTTGCTGGATGGCGGTGGCCTGGGCGATCTGCACCCCGGACTGGCCCAGCGACAGAATCATATCGGCTCCGGCCTGAAGGCTTTTGACCGCCGCCTCGCCCACCGTGTAGTGCTGGGTGATGGCTTTCATGTCCAGCGCGTCGGTGACGATGATGCCCTGGAAGCCCAGTTTTTGGCGGAGGAAGCGGGTCAGGATTTTTTCCGAGAGCGTGGCGGGATACTGCTTGTCCAGGGCGGGGAAGCGAATGTGAGCGCTCATGATGGCGCTGATATGGGCTTCTACAGCCTTGCGAAAGGGATAGAGTTCGGTGCGCTCGAGCTCTTCCAGGCTCTTGTTGACCACCGGCAGATCCAGATGGGAGTCCAGCGCGGTGTCTCCGTGTCCGGGAAAATGTTTGACCGTGGCCATCACCCCGGCGCTCTCGAGGCCCCTAACCCAGGCCAGCGCCAGCCGGGCGACCTTTTTGGGGTCGGAGCCGAAGCTGCGGTCGCCAATTACCGGGTTCTTGGGGTTGGTGTTCACGTCCACCGAGGGGGCAAAGTTCCAGTTGATGCCCAGCGAGATGAGCGTGCGGCCCACCGCAGCCCCCACGGCTTCGGCGGTCTTGGCATCCCCGATGGCGCCCAGGGCCATCGGGGCAGGTGCCTGGACAAGCTCCAGCACCCGCTGCACGGCCCCGCCCTCCTGGTCAATGGCGATCCAGGCCTCGGGCCCCAGCACTTGGCGAATGTCGGCCACCAGTTTGCGCACCTGCCTGGGGGTCTGGATGTTTTTGCGAAACAAGCACACCCCCCCAAAGCGGTAGCGCTCGAGGTGGGCGCAGGTAGCGGCACCTAAGGTGGGGCCGGGCAGGTCAACCATCATCAGACTGGTGGCAAGATACAGGCTTTCCATAAGCATTCACAGTAGGGTTGTAATGTCCAGAAGCTTTTGCCAAAAGATACCAGATTCGTTTAGTGCGTCACCGTACAGCGACAGGCTAGCAGGGTCGAGGGGAGATACCTTTTCGCCTAACTGTTCAGAATCCGGGATTAGGCAACTGCCCTTTTGCAGGTTCGTTCGAGTAGATTGGGTTGTAGAGTGGCGTCCGACCTATGAAGCGTGTTTTGTTGCTGCCTGCCGATACCAGACCCGTGACCCTCGAGCTGCCCCACCAACTGGCGCGGGTGGCCGGGCTGGAAATGCGCTCACCCCCCCTGGAAATCCTGAACAAGATGAACCAGCCGGGGAACACCGCGGCCCTGGCGGAGTGGCTGCGGCGGGAGGCCCCCGCCGCCGATGCCGCCATCGTGAACCTGGAGGCCCTCACCCTGGGCGGCATGATTCCGGCCCGGCGGGTTTCGGATCCCCTGGAAGAGGTGTTGCCGAGGCTTCAGGTGCTGCGCGAGATCAAGCAACGAAGCCCTTACCTGCGCATTCTGGCCCACGGGGTGATTGTGCGGGTAGCCCACCACAACGACCCACTGGAGGAAAAACCCTACTACCGCGAGTGGGGCCCCCTCTTACGCAAGTACTCGGAGTGGACGGATCGCCTCGAGCGAAAAAAGGCCGCCGGACAGGAACCGGGCGATGCCCTGATGGAGCTGGATCGGGCCCGGCTGCACCTGCCCAAGGAGGTTTTGCAGGACTGGCTGGCCACCCGTGAGCGCAACCACGCCCTGCACCTCTCGGCCATAGACCTGCTCAACGAGGGGGTGCTGGAGTACCTGGCCCTGACCCTGGACGATACCACCCCCTACGGTCTGGCGGCCCGGGAGCGCCGTCGGCTCGAGGCCCGCCTGGACGAACTGGGCCTGTGGGGCGAGGCCGATATCTACCCTGGGGCCGACGAGGCCGCCTGCACTCTGCTGGCTAGGGCCCTGCTCAACCATGCTGGGCGCAAGACCAAGGTGCTGGTGCGCTACCCCTCGGTGCGGGCCCCCCAGGCCGAGATGCTTTATGAAGACCGCCCCCTGGGCGAACTGGTCAAGGCCCACCTGCGGGCCGCCGGGTGCGTGGCCGTGCAGAGCACCGAGGAGGCCGATCTGATTCTAGCCGTAAACGCCCCTGCTACCCGACAAGCCCAGCGCCAGCCCGACTACGAGACGGTGGACACCGCAGAGCGCTACCTGCCCGAGCTGATAGACCGGCTGGTAGGGGATCAGGCCGCCGGCCGGATGGTCACGGTGGCCGACGTGGCCTATGCCAACGGCGCCGAAAACCGCTTTGTGCAGCTACTGCTTCAGTCGGTTAATCTGCCGGGGCTGGGGGGCTTTGCGGGCTGGAACACGGCCGGCAATAGCCTGGGCAGTGCCATTGCAGCGGGGGTGTGCGCCCTCTTTGGCGACGACCCGGTCTCGCTGGCCGAGGCCAATTTTGCTCGCCTGGTTGACGACTGGCTGTATCAGAGCCGGGTGCGCCCGGAGGTGGAGGCGCTCCTGAGCGAAGAGCTGGGTAAATCGCCCAACCCCTTCGACCTGGGCGACCTCCAGTGGGGGGCCGAGCGCGCCATTGACACTCGCCTCACCCCGCTGGTCCACGGCCTCTGGCAGCAGTTTTTCGCCCCCAGCCTGCCGGGGGTCAGGCTTGACTGGGGGCGGCCCCGGCTGGCCTGGCCGCGCTTATTTACCGGGGTGTTTCCTCTGCGCCTGGTGCGGGAGGAGGCCTGATGCAGACCCTCGAGCGCCTTCTACCAGGTCATCAGCCTGAAACTGGAGCCCTGAGATGACACAACTGAACGGTATCCTGGTAACCCCCCACCTGACCTGTATGGGCCGGCTCGAGTTCGATGCGCGCATTCAAGCCATCACCCCGCTGGCCTCCCTCGAAGGCGCGCCCAGGCGCTATATTCTGCCGGGGTTTGTGGATCTGCACGTGCATGGGGGTGGTGGTGCAGACTGCATGGAAGGCGAAGCGGCGGTGCGGCAGATGGCCCGCTTTCACGCCCGGCACGGCACCACGGCCCTGCTGGCCACCACCGTCACGGCCCCACTGCCCGACCTCGAGACCGCCCTGCGCGGCATTGCCGCAGTGGTGGCGAACCCCGGCCCCGGCGAGGCACGGGTGCTGGGGGTGCACCTGGAAGGCCCCTTCATCAGCCCACAAAAACTGGGCGCCCAGCCGCCCTACACGTTGCTGCCAAGCCTGGAAACCATGCGCCACCTGCTCACCCTGGCCCCCATCCGGGTGGTCACCCTGGCCCCCGAACTGCCGGGGGCGCTCGAGCTGATCGCTTTCCTCCAAACACAGGGGGTGCGGGTGCAGCAGGGCCATACGGAAGCCACCTATGCCCAGTCGCTGGCGGGCTTCGAGGCCGGAGCACAGGGCTTTACCCACTTCTACAACGCCATGACCCCCCTGCTCCACCGCGAGCCGGGGGTGGTGGGGCTGGGCCTCGAGCGGGCCGAATGGGCCGAGGTCATTCCCGATAGGCTGCACGTCCACCCGGCGGCGGTTCGGGTTGCCTGGAAGACCATTCCCCACACCTACGCGGTGACCGATGCAGTCGCGGCAGCCGGGATGCCCGAGGGGGAGTATCGTCTGGGGCGGCACCGGGTCTACAAAAAGGGCGAGGGGGTCTTCCTGGCCGATGGTACCCTGGCCGGGAGCGCCCTCACGATGAACCAGGCCGCCCGGAACCTGAGCCGCTGGGGCTATGCCTTGCACGACATTCTTCAGATGACCTCGGGGCACGCTGCGTTGTACATCGGCCTGGAGAGCGGCCTGGAAGTGGGGTTGCCCGCCGATCTGGTGGTGCTGGGAGAGGATTTCACGCTCGAGGAAGTCTATATTGGAGGCCAAAAGGTGAGGGTGCCCGCATGAAAGCAGCCGAGACCAAAATGTTCAAAGAAGCCCACCAGGCCCCTCAGGTGGTGGAGCAAGCCCTGCGCGAAAACAAGAGCGAGATGGAGCTGCTGGGTACTTTTTTGCGTCGCCACACCCCCCCTTTTGTGCTCACGGTGGCCCGCGGTAGCTCCGATCATGCCGCACTGTATGGCAAGTACCTGATCGAGAGCCTTCTGGGGCTGGTCTGCTCCTCGGCCATTCCCTCGATACACACCGTTTATGGGCAGCACCTGGCCCTGCACCGGGCCCTGGTCATCGCAATTTCGCAGTCGGGTCAGAGCCCCGATCTGATCGAGGTGACCCGCCAGGCCCGCCGCGACGGGGCCCTCACCCTGGCCCTGGTCAACCAGGATCGCTCGCCCCTGGCCCAGACCGCCGAGGTGGTGCTGCCCTTGTGGGCCGGGGCCGAAGAGGCTGTGGCGGCTACCAAAAGCTACCTGGCCACCCTGGCCTCGCTGGCCCAGCTGGTGGCGGCCTGGGCCGAAGACAAGCCTCTTAAGGAGGCCCTGGCCATGCTGCCCGAGGCTCTATACAAGGCGGTTCATGCCAACTGGCAGGCGGGCTTGGAGGCCCTGGTGGGGGCGGATAACGGCCTGGTGGTGGGGCGTGGCTACGGGTTTGCGGTGGCCCACGAACTGGCTCTCAAGCTCAAAGAGACCAGCGCCTTTCATGCCGAGGCCATGTCCGGGGCAGAGCTGCTCCACGGCCCGGTGGCCCTGGTGGAGCCCGACTTTCCCCTGCTGGTGCTGGCGCCAAAGGACAAGCCGCTGCCCGGTCTGGTGAGCTTGCTGGAAAACCTGCGGGGCAAAGGGGGGCATCTGCTGGTGGCCTCCTCCGAGGCCGAGGCCCTGGAGCTGGCCCACACCCCTTTGCCGCTGCCCGCCAAGCTCCACCCGGTGCTAGACGCCATCCTGCTGGCCCAGGCCTTCTACCCTTTTGCCGCCGAGCTCTCGGTAGCCAGGGGCTTCGACCCTGATGCCCCGCGCAACCTGTTCAAGGTGACGCGGACTCGGTGACGCGGGCGGAGGGTTAGGGGAACGGCTTTACAGATGGCCCGAGGCCCCTTCAAGCATCCACAGCGGCCTCAAAGCGCGATAGGATGAAGCCATGGAAATTCGCAAGATTGGCGTGATTGGTGCAGGGCAGATGGGGGCCGGCATTGCCCAGGTGGCGGCTCAGGCGGGCTACGACGTGGTGCTGCGCGACCTCGAGGCCGCCTTCCTCGAGCGCGGCCTGAACACCATCCGGCGTTCGCTGGGCAAGCTGCTGGAAAAGGGTAAGCTCGATCAGAGCGCCCACGACGCCGCCCTGGGGCGGCTGACCACCACCGTTCACCTGGCCGACCTGAGCGACTGCGATCTGATTGTTGAGGCCATTGTGGAAGACGAGCCCACCAAGCTGGGCCTGTTCCGTGAACTCGACCAGACAGCGAAGCCCGGGGCCATCCTGGCCTCCAACACCTCCTCGATTCCCATCACCCGGCTGGCCTCAGCCACCCGCCGGCCCGAGCGCTTCATCGGGATGCACTTCATGAACCCGGTTCCCCTGATGGAACTGGTCGAGGTGATCCGGGGGCATCTGACCGACGATGCCACCACCCAGGCCGTGCTCGAGGCGGCCCGTCGGATGGGCAAGACCCCGGTCGAGGTCAACGACTACCCCGGTTTTGTCTCTAACCGGATTCTTTTGCCCATGCTCAACGAGGCGGTGCAGTGCGTGATGGAAGGCGTCGCCACCCCCGAGGCCATAGACCAGGTTATGAAGCTGGGCATGAACCACCCCATGGGCCCCCTCACCCTGGCCGACTTTATTGGCCTGGATACCTGTCTCTCCATCATGGAGGTGTTGCACCGGGGTCTGGGCGACGATAAATACCGCCCCTCACCCCTGCTACGCAAGATGGTGCAGGCCGGGCTTTTGGGGCGCAAGAGCGGACGGGGTTTCTACCGCTACGACGAAAAGGGCAACAAAATCGGATGACCCATCTGGATCACCTGGTAGTAGCGGCCAGAACCCTGGCAGAGGGGCTGCGCTACGTACAGGACAGGCTGGGGCTGGAGCTACCGCCCGCCGGGGGCAAGCATCCCTTGATGGGCACGCACAACCGTTTGCTGAACCTGGGCAAGGGGGCCTATCTGGAAATCATCGCGGTTGACCCCGAAGCCCCGCCGCCGGCCCAGCCGCGCTGGTTCAACCTCGACGACTTTAGCGGAGCCCCCCGCCTGCACACCTGGGTGGCCCGCACCGAGTCCCTGGAGCGCTACCAGGGCCTCGAGCTTGGCCCGGCGCGGGAGGCCTGCAGGGGAGACCTGCACTGGCGCATCACCCTTCCCGAGGACGGGCGCTTGCACTGGGGTGGGGTGGTGCCCTACCTGATTCAGTGGGGCCCAGGGCACCCTACCGATACCCTGCCGGATGGGGGTTGTCGCCTGCTGGAACTGGCGCTGCTTCACCCGGAGCCGGACGCAGTACGCGCTGTGCTGAAGGCGCTGGATCTCGACTGGGGCAAGGTTCGTCTGGAGTTCGCCCCAAACCCCGAACTGATGGCCTTTATAGAGACCCCTGGTGGCCTCAAACTTCTTCGATAGCGTGCCCCAAGCGTCTTTGTCTGTTATAACGAGAAACCGTCCAAATCTGCCAGTGCGTCGCTGCGTACCCAGTACGGTCAACACCGCCATACCGGCTATTCGTATAAGACGCGCTAACCGCTTTCGTTGACCGCAGAGGGCTTGTGGAAGGGAGCGAGACGGGCCAGCCATGCGGTCAACCACTCCACCAACCGACTCAAAGGGCCTTTTTGGGCCTGCCGACGGGCCGAAAGGGTGGCTTCTTCGGGCCCCACGTCATGGCCGATGGCCTGTGATAAAAAGTAGCGGTGATCGGAAATCCACAGGTAGAGGTCGGCCTCGGTGCGGCCCGGGAAGTTCTTCATCACCCCGTTTTCGCGGATTTCCAGGATGGTGGGCAGGTAGAGGTTGTCGTACCAGTCGGTGACGGCTTCTTCCCAGCTAATCGAGCGCTTCTGGTTGAGGCCCATGAAGTACTGATGGGTGCGGATGTGGTCGAGCAGAACGTCGTAGCGCCCGGCCTTGCTGAACAGGATGGGCTCGTGGCCTGGGCGCAACTCGGGCAGCCGGGTTTGCTCCAAAAACTGGGCGTACTCGCCCTTCAAAATCACGTCCTTGAGGGTATCGTCGGGGTCTAAATCTACCGGCACATCCAGCTCGATTACGTAGGCATCAATAAAGTGCTGACCCTGGGCTTTGGCCAGCGCGGTGCGGTGGTTGCCATCCTTGACGAAATAAATATCGCCAACCTTATAAACGTCAATGGGGGGAAACTCGGTGCCCTCGAGCTGTGCCTGGCGCAGCTTGATCCAGCGATCTAAGGTAAAAGGTTCTTTGGGCATGAACTCTGCGTCGAAGTCACCATAGCGATCCACTGAGCCGATAATTTTGTCTACCTCGATGGTTTGTAGCCCCTTGTAAGACTCCCCTCTGGGTCGTAACTCCAAAACCGCACTGTAGGGCAGTAGATTGTTATCCTGGCCGCGCAAACGGCGCAGGATGTCGTGGATCAACACACGTCGCGACAGAGCTTCTGCCTCTAGTTGGGCTTGGCGCTCTAATTCCATAAGATTCCCCTTTGTATCTAAACATTACGACCCACTCGAGGTTGCTGGTTGCCTTCCTGAGCGCAGCTTTGCAAAACAAGGCGGTCAGTTGTGGTGGCGGGGACAGGGCCGGTTTTTCGCTCGACCCTGCTTCATTATAGCTCATTCGTTTAGGCGCTATGTGATTAGCAGTCTTGCAGCTTGCAGTCTTGCAGTCTTGCAGCCCATTGGTGTGTTGACTTCCCTCATCTGATCGACCCCCGAACACAAGCTGGGGGCCTCGTTGCCCAGGGGGGCTGGTTTGCGATTCCCCTCTGCCAGAAAGCTCGAAATCCTCTGACCGCCTTGAGCGCCGAACCGTGGGATGCGGCCAGAAAATGCCTTTCTGAGCGCATTTTTAATATAAAATTAAACCCAGTACTCTAACCAATTCGGCAGATGGGATTGTAGGTTGTGATGCATGACCTTGTGCTGCAGTCATATAGCCCTAGGCTATGCTGAGATGAGCGCTTCATATCAGGGCATGCTGGCCCTCTTACGAGAACTGGTGAGCAGCCCCGATCTGGACTCGCTCCTGACGGCGGCGCTTGAGGGGGCCCTGCGCTTGATTCCTGGGGCTCAGGCCGGTTCTGCCTTGCTGCGGCAAGGTAACGTTTATCGTTTTGTGGCCATGCGAGGCCACAACATCCCTTTGCCCCGATACGCCCTGAGCCTCGAGGACGAGCTGCGTTGGTATGGGGCCAGCCTGGAAGATGCGCTTTTGGCCCGGCCTAACATCGTGGAGGTTCGGCCCGAGCTGAGCGGGCTGACATCCCAGGATCGGCAGACCCTGCACCGGATTTACTGGTCGCTGGTTGTTCCGGTACCGCTCAAAGGCAAGGTAGAGGCCTGGCTCTGCCTCGACCGTCTCGAGGCGGCGCCGTTCTCTTCAGAGGCCCTACCCCTGGCGCAGGAGTTGGGCTCCAGCCTGGGGGTGGTATTGCAGACCCTGAAGGAGCGGCAAAACACCCAGGCTCGTCTCGAGCGTGAAGAGCGGTTGGCCCGTGTGCTGGGGGTGCTATCCACCTTCCGCGAGGCCGAGCTATTGTGGCAGTCACTGCCGCATCTGATTTTGGAAATTTTGGGCGAAGAGCGGGCGGTGGCCTTGCGTCGGATGGGCGATGAACTCAAGGTTTTTGCAGCTGTGAACTGGGAAGACGCGCTGGGCCTTGCCGTGCCGCGCGGAAAAGGGGTTTCCTGGTCGGCTCTGGAAAATCGCCAGGTGCAAATGGTGCGCATGGACGACCCTCGCTTGTACCTCAACGTTACCACAGACTCCATGGAGTATGCGGCCTTTGTGCCCGTTCAGGATGCGCACGGAGAGGGCTTTGGGGTGGTGGTGGCTTATTCAAAGCAACCGTTTGAACCCGAAGACGCCGCGGTTCTGGAATCCTTTGGCCGGGGGGTGGGGCAGGTTCTGGCACGCCTGGAAGCCCAAACTGCCCAGGAACGGGAGCTGGTTCGCTTGCAAATGCTGGCCCACATCAGCCAGGGCTTGACGGCAGCACAAACCACCGAAGAGCTTTTGCAGCGGATTGTGCAGGAGGCTCTGGAGCAGACCAGGGCTTCAACCAGTCTGGTTACGCTTTATCGCCCCAAAGATGACCTGCTCGAGGTAGTGGCAGCAGCAGGCCATGCGGCAGAGCGGGCCGTTGGCTCGCGGCATGTGCGGGGGCAGGGCCTGGCCTGGCAGGTACTGGAACAGCGCAGTACTTTATACCTTCCCGATGTCTCGACCGAAACGCAGGCGGTTTTCACCTCTGGGAACCGGGTTAAGGCTGCTTACCTGGGAGTACCGCTGGGCGACCCTGAAGGACGGATCGCGGGGGTGCTCTCGGTGGATACGGCAGGGGCGGGTGGCGTATTGAGGCCGCAGGATCGCTATGCCCTGGAGGCCCTGGCCAAGGTAGCCGGTGTTATGCTCTCGCGCTTGCAGGCCCTCGAGCAAGCCAACCGCGAAACCGAACGGTACCGCCGTTTGGTGCAGATGTCGGCGGAACTCGAGACCCTCGATGACCCCCCCCTCATGGCCCGGCGGGCCCTGCAAACCCTATTGGATCTAACCAACTTGAGCGCCGGGGGTTTTTACCGATTGGAATTGCAGGATCCAAACGAAGGTACAGGGGTGATGCGGTTGGTGCTGGGTCATGAGCAGCCGGGCGAGGCTCGGCTCCAGCACTTCACGACCCTTCCCGTGGAGCTTGGCAGGGGCTTCATGGGCCTTGCGCTGTCTTTGGGAACGGCCCAGTACATTGACGATTACCAGACCTGGGATGGAGCCTGGCCCAGCCTGAAAGCCCACAACCTGCGGACTCTCCTGACCGCCCCCCTCTACTTGCGGGGAATGCCCTATGGCGCCCTTACCCTGGCTAGCTTTGATTACAAAGCCTGTATTACGGAGGAGCACATCTCCTTGCTCGAGGCGGTGGCCCGGCGCCTCGAGCGTGCTTTGGAGCGCGTTGCCCACCTCGAGGAGATCACCCGAACCCGCGAGGATGCTCTGCGTGCTTTAGGATTAGGCCTGGAGTTACGCGACCTCGAGACCAAAGGTCATACCGACCGGGTAGTGGCCCTGAGCGAAGCCCTGGGGCAGCGCCTGGGTTTTCCCGATATTGAAGGGCTGCGCATGGGGGCCTACCTGCACGACCTGGGGAAGCTGGCCATTCCGGACTCAATTTTGCTCAAACCCGGAACCCTCACCGATGCCGAGTGGCGCATCATGCAAAGCCACTGCGATATTGGGTTTGGCATGCTGGAAAACCTGGGTTTTTTGTCCCAGACGGCCCGCAACATCGTGCGCTACCATCACGAGCGGATAGATGGCTCGGGCTATCCCTTTGGTTTGACCGGGGACGAGATTCCCCTCGAGGCCCGCCTTTTTGCCGTAGTGGACGTGTACGATGCCCTGCTTCAGTCACGCCCCTACAAGGCCGCCTGGAGCCAGCAAGACGCCTTGCGCGAGCTGCGCAAACAAGCAGGCGATACCCTCGATGCTCGCATCGTGCAGGAATTCATCGCTCTGATTAGCGAGCAGGTGCGAACCCGGAAGTAGTCCGGGCGGTCTGCCGAAGCAATCCAGAAGGGCAGCTAGAGTTCAGGGTTGCGCTCCCTATAATCGCTGGTAATAACGGCGTTTCGCATGCTCATCTACACCGAGGTACTCGAGTTCAGGCTTCCGTGGAACGAACTGCTCATGGGAGTGCTATACTTTGTCGGTTGACGCGGCTTTACTGCGTGCTACAGGAGGACAAAGTTGCAACGACTGGTAACTTCGGAATCGGTGACGGAAGGGCACCCCGACAAGCTAGCCGACCGCATTTCCGATGCGGTGCTGGATGCTATTCTGGCTGAGGATGCCGAGGCCAGGGTGGCCTGCGAAACCCTGGTGACCACGGGTCTGGTGATGGTGGCGGGCGAGATTACCACCGAGAGCTATGTGGACATTCCCCGCCTGGTGCGACAGACCGTGCTCGAGGTGGGCTATACCCGGGCCAAGTACGGCTTCGATGGTGACACCTGTGCGGTGCTTACCGCCATAGACGAGCAGTCACCCGACATTGCCGGCGGGGTCAACGAGTCCTGGGAGTGGCGGGTGTTGGGCTCACGAGACCCGTTCGATCAGGTGGGCGCTGGCGACCAAGGTCTAATGTTCGGCTATGCCACCGACGAGACCCCCGAGCTGATGCCGCTGCCCATCTCGCTCGCCCACCGGCTCACCCGCCGCCTGGCCGAAGCCCGCAAGACCGGCGAGATCCCTTACCTGCGCCCGGACGGTAAGGCCCAGGTGACCGTGGTCTATGAGGGTCAGACGCCGCTCTACGTGGGGACGGCGCTGGTCTCCACTCAGCACTCCGAAGAGGTCGAGGCCGACCAGATTCAGCACGACATTCGCACCCTGGTCATCGAGAAGGCCATTCCGGAGCAGTACCTGAGCAAGGAAACCCTCTACCTGGTAAACCCCTCGGGCAAGTTTGTGATTGGCGGACCGCACGGCGACACCGGCCTCACCGGGCGCAAGATTATCGTAGACACCTACGGGGGTGCTGTGCCCCACGGCGGGGGGGCCTTCAGCGGCAAAGACCCCACCAAGGTAGACCGCTCGGCGGCCTACTATGCCCGCTACATCGCCAAGAACATCGTGGCCGCCGGGCTGGCCAAACGGGCGCTCATCGAGCTGGCCTACGCCATCGGCAAAGCCCGCCCGGTGGGAATGCGGGTGGAGACCTTTGGCACGGGTATTGTGCCCGATGAAAAGCTGACCGAGGCCGCCCAGAAAGTCTTCGATGCCCGACCCAGGGCCATTATCGAGAACCTCAACCTGCGCCGCCCCATCTACACCCCCACCTCGGCCTACGGCCACTTTGGCCGCGAAGGCTTCCCCTGGGAAAACACCGATAAGGTTGAAGCACTGCGCCAGATCTTTTCCTGACTGAAGCCCCGGTCAGGTCAAAAAGTCGGTTGACGCCCTCAATTTCGGCTCACACCCCCACCCAACCTCCCCCATCAAGGGGGAGGAGTGCTTTAGCCGACTTCAAATGCTGGCTTTATTGGACTTTTGCTGATCTTGGGGATCCAAAAACCTACCTCACCGTGAAGAAACTGGCTTGAATAGTAGCGATTGAACCGATTCCAACCATTCGGGCTGCGCTCTGCAAACAACGCAGATGACCTGGTATGGAGGCTCACGCTTGCTGCACCTGGGATCTCCTTCACCTCGAGCAGCGCAGTGGGTGTGACAAGCTCTGCTTTGGGGCCTGAGACATGCGACCGGGCGCTGGCCTCTTTGTGCAATCTACGATTTTGTAAAGGTTTCCGTTCACCGCATAGATTGACCCTGAATCCCCCGGAGGTGTATACTGTATACACTTTATGGCCCACTTCCAACGACCCCACTCGGTGCGGGAGGCGGCCTACGCGCACCTGCGGGGGGCCATTCTGGCTGGTTCCTTGCTGCCAGGGACGCGCATCTCTGAGCCGGGGCTGGCCCAGGAACTCGGCGTTAGCCGTACCCCTGTGCGGGAAGCCTTGCAGCGTCTGTCGCAGGAGGGCCTGGTGGAGCTACTGCCGAACAGGGGGGCGCGGGTGCGTGTTCTGTCGGCCAACGAGGTGCGCGAGGTCTACGATGTGCGGGCCTTGCTCGAGGGCGAGGCGGCGGCTTTGGCGGCCCGCAATGCTACCCCAGCAGAACTGGATAACCTGGAGCGGCTTCTGAAGGCCCTGGATGCGCTGCCCAAAGACGACTACAACCAGCAGATGCAGGTAGACTTCGACTTTCACACGGCGCTGGTCGAGGCGGCCCACAACAAAACCCTGGCCCGGATTTATGCCGACCTGCGCTCGAGCCTGACGCTCATTCGCTCCTTCCAGCGCACCCTTTCCCAACACCCCAAAACCCGCCGGCAGCATCAGGCCATTCTGTTGGCCATCAAGGCCCACAACCCCCAACAAGCCGCCGAGGCAGCGCGGGCGCACGTGTACTACTTCCGCGACCTGGTGATGCAAAGCCTTCGGGAGCAGGTCTGGCAGTAGAGGAGTGTGTATGGATTTCAATCAAAGCTATCGTTCGTTTGTGCTGGCGATTGCCCAGAACAAAAGCGTCAAAAACCTGGTGCTGACCCGTGGGCGCAATTTTGCCCGCCGCTTTATTGCGGGCGATACCCTGGAGGAAGCCCTGCAGGCGGTGGAGGCCCTCGAGCGCGACCAGATACATGCCATCCTGGATTTGTTGGGGGAGATGGTCACTTCCGAAGCCGAAGCGCGAAAATTCCAGAGCGAGATTCTTCGGCTGGTAGCCGCCTTTGGCGCGTTGCCCTACCCCAGGTATGTGGCCCTCAAGCTCACCCAACTGGGGCTCGATCTCTCCGAAGACCTGGCTTTCTCCCTGATGCACGAGATTCTGACCGAGGCAGAGAAGGCGGACTGCTTCGTGCGGATTGACATGGAGGATAGCCCCCGGGTAGAGGCCACGCTGCGGCTCTACAAGCGTTTGCGCGAGGCTGGCTTCAACAACACCGGGGTGGTGCTGCAAAGCTACCTCAAACGCACCGAGCAAGACCTGCAAGACCTGATACCCCTCCAGACCCCGGTACGCATCGTGAAGGGCGCTTACAAGGAACCCCCCGAGGTGGCTTTCCAGGACAAGCGCATGGTGGACGCCCAGTTTGTGGTGTTGTGTAAGAAAGCCCTGGAAAACGGCCTCTATACCGCCATCGCCAGCCACGACCCCTACATCCTCGAGGAGATGAAGCGCTGGACAGCCGAGAAAGGCATCGGGCGTGACCGCTTCGAGTTCCAGCTGCTCTACGGGGTGCGCCGCGATGAGCAGAAAAAACTGGCCGCCGAGGGCTATACTGTGCGGGCCTACGTACCCTACGGCACCGACTGGTACCCCTACTTTTCGCGCCGCATCGCCGAACGGCCCGAGAACCTCCTGTTTGTGGCCCGGAGCCTGATTCAGGGATAGATATGGCAGCCAAACTGGATTTGCACCTGCTGGAAGGCCTGTATGCGGTCTGCTGGCTCGAGGCTACCGCCTCCATCCCGGCCTGGGCCCTGGGCGAGGGCTTTGTGAGCATCAGCCGCAGCGACGAGGAGCTGAGCGTGGTCTGCCTCCAGAACCGCGTGCCCCCCGAAGTCAAAGCCGAACGCGACTGGCGCTGCCTTTCTCTGGCGGGCCCCTTCAATTTCGCCCTCACCGGCATTCTGGCTTCGGTACTGAACCCGCTGGCCCAGGCCGGAGTCGGCATCTTTGCAGTCTCGACCTTCAATACCGACTACGTGCTGCTCAAAGGCCACCAGCTAAAGCGGGCTGTGGCGGCCCTCGAGCAGGCCGGACACGTGGTGCATGGTGGAAAGCAAAAGTCTTGAGTGAAAGGCATCCACGAAAGGAGTTAGTATGACCCCCGAACCCTACCGCCCCGAACCCATCGAAACCTTCCAGAGCCTCGAGGCTTTTGAGGCCATGCGCAAAGCCCTGACCGAGGTACGTGCCCAGTTTGGCCGCCACTACCCCCTCATCATCGGCGGCGAGAAAGTGCACACCCAGGCCACCATCACCTCCACCAACCCCTCCAACCCTGCGGAGGTGGTCGGCGTCAGCGCCAAGGCCGGTATTGCCGAGGCCGATGCCGCGCTGGACGCAGCCTGGCGCGCCTTCCAGAGTTGGAAAGACTGGCCCCAGGAGCACCGCAGCCGGGTTTTGCTCAAGGCAGCCCAGATAATGAAGCGCCGCCAGCGCGAGCTCGAGGCCTGGCTGGTCTACGAGATTGGCAAAAACTGGGTGGAGGCCGCCGCCGATGTAGCTGAAGCCATCGACTTTATTCGCTACTACGCCATCTCGGCCCTCAAGTACAAGGACGGCGCCCCGGTGGTGCCCTATCCGGGTGAGGACAACGAGGCCTTCTACATCCCGCTGGGGGTGGGGGTGGTGATTGCCCCCTGGAACTTCCCCCTGGCCATCCTGACCGGCATGACCGTGGCCCCCATTGCGGTGGGCAACTGCGTGGTTTCCAAACCCGCCGAAGACACCGTGGTGATCGCGGCCAAGCTCTTCGAGATTCTGGAAGAGGCCGGTCTGCCCGCAGGGGTAGCGAACTATCTGCCGGGGTCGGGCAGCGAAGTGGGGGCCTATCTGGTGCAGCACCCCCGCACCCGCTTCATCAACTTTACGGGCTCCCTCGAGGTCGGCCTCCGCATCAACGAAAGCGCGGCCCGGCTCTCGCCGGGGCAGGTCTGGCTCAAGCGGGTTTTTTTGGAGCTGGGCGGTAAAGACGGCCTGATTGTGGACGAGACCGCCGACCTGGACGCAGCAGCCCAGGCCACCGTGCAGAGCGCTTATGGTTTCCAGGGGCAGAAGTGCTCGGCGGCCTCGAGGTTGATTGTGGTGGATGCCGTACACGACCTCCTGATGGAGCAGATTCTGCACCGCACCGAGGGCCTGATTGTGGGCCCCGCCGAGGAGAACCCCGATATGGGGCCGGTAGCCAGCGCCCAGCAGGAAAAAACCGTGCTGTCCTATATCGAGATAGGGCAGCAAGAGGGCCGGCTGGCCCTGGGGGGGCGCAAGCTCGAGGGCAGTGGATTTTTCATCGCGCCCACCGTGTTCGAGCGGGTTTCCCCCGATGCCCGCATTGCCCAGGAAGAAATCTTTGGCCCGGTGCTCTCGGTGATTCGCGTGCCCGACTTCGACACCGCGCTCGAGGTGGCCAACGGCACCCGATATGGCCTGACGGGCGGGGTGTTCTCGCGCAAGCGCGAGCGCCTGGAGCGGGCCCGCCGCGAGTTCCATGTAGGTAACCTGTACTTCAACCGCAAAATTACTGGAGCCCTGGTAGGCGTGCAGCCCTTTGGCGGCTTCAACCTTTCGGGCACCGATACCAAGGCCGGGGGGCCGGATTACCTGCTCAACTTCCTGCAGATGAAGAGCGTGACTGAGCGCTTCTGAGTTGTATTCGAACGCGCACCACACAGACCAAACGACCTACCTACTCCTCACAGAGCCTTCGGCTTTCGGCCCTGGGTGTCGGGGAGTGTGGGATCTATCAAAGTTGACGGCGCTGGTAAGTATCGTCGTAAAAGTGCCCATACAACCTTAGGCGAACCTCGGCCCGAACGCTCGTCAACCAGTCTCTCAAATCGCGGTCGTCCTTGCGAGGAGGCCAGAGGCCGACGAAGCAATCCAGAGCAGGCTTACCGAACGATTGGCCAGGTAGGGTGAACTGGATTGCTTCGCATCCAGCGGATGCTCGCAATGACCAAAAGACTTCCGGGATTCCTGCGAGAGTGTATAAACATCTGTACGACTCTGTAAGTTGGCATTATTGGCTTGGTTCCCAACCCAATGCCCGCAGCCCTGGTCTGGCGAGCAGCCGGTTTTGCAGGTTGTGGATGTCCCGCACGGTTTCCACTTGCTCGCTGGGGTGAAGGGTGGGGAGCTCGAGCAGGGCCCCGGCGACCTTGCCCAGGGCGAGCCAGATTTCCACTTCCTGTACGGTCATGCCGTAGGCCAGCAGGCGCCGGCGCTCTTCAGCGATGGTTCTCGAGGGCATGGGAATCACCTTGAGGGCCAGGGTAGAAAAGGGAGCGTTATATTTGTGTTACACCCTTTTCGCTTGAACACTTTGCATGCTGCAGGAAAGGGGAGGTAGGAACAGAGGGTTGGAAACCCACTACCCACCTCCTACCACCCACTGCCACCTTGGGGTGTACACGAAAGTTGGTTACAGGCCTAAAGTTGGTATTTCCTGATGCGCCCAAGGCATTATCAAAACTCTTCATCCACCTCGTAGAGCCGCTTGGCCCAGAGGCTTTGGGGCTGGTGGTGCTCCCGCACAATCTGGGCGACCTGAGGGTCGAGGATGCGCATGGCCGCATACTCGGGGTGGTGGCGGCGAATCTGCCAGGCCCCACGCAGCCCCTTGTCCAGGGGTTCGATGGGAACCTCGAGGCTAATGAGGCCAGTCAGGATGCGCTCCAAAGGCCGGTAGGGCCGCAGGGCCTTGCCACTGTCGTGCAGCAGGGCGGCCCGCACCGCATAGCTGGGGGCCTCGGGGTAGCGTTCCAGCAGCCGCTTGGCCACCCGTACGGCGTGTTCCCGATCACGCACATCCATGGCCTTGTACAGGTGGGCCTCCTCGATGCTGAGCTCGGCCAGGGCCCAGGCATCGTCCGGGGTGGCCCGAGCGGGCGTAAAGGCTTTATACAATCGCTTCAGACGCAACCACATGTATTTATCCTACGTACTTGTGCAGGCTTGCTTTGTCAAATCCGGCCAATTGTGGGAACCCTGCTGGCTAAGGTAACGTTATGGCGGGAGGAAAGCATGAACATACGCGCTCTAGTTGCAGAGTTTCTGGGGGTTTTTGCCCTGTGTTTTGTGGGGATTGGGGCCATTGCGGCCACCCAGGGCGGCGATTTGTTGGCGGTGGCCCTGGCCCACGGACTGGCCATTGGCCTTTCGGTGGTGGCCCTGGGGGTCATCTCAGGGGGCCATTTCAACCCTGCCGTTACCTTTGGCATGCTCATCACCGGGCGCATTACCCCGGTGGGTGCGGTTGGTTACTGGGTGGCCCAACTGCTGGGGGGGCTGGTGGCGGCCTTCTTTATTGGCGCCCTTTATGGCGGCAACGCCGTGGCCGAAGGAACCCCGGTTCCCGGCGCCAACCACACCGCCATCCAGGCCCTCATGATGGAGGTTTTCCTGACCTTCTTTTTGGTCTCGGTGATTTTTGGCTCGGCGGTTTTCAATAACTATAGCTATGCTGGGCTGGCCATCGGTTTGGCCATCACCATGGACATCCTGGCCGGAGGCGCTATTTCGGGGGCGGCCATGAACCCTGCCCGGGTGCTTGGCCCCGCCATCATAGGCGGTGAGTGGAATGCCCACTGGGTTTACTGGGCCGGCCCGCTGGTGGGGGCTGGGCTGGCGGCCTTGCTTTACGACTTCTTGTACAGCAAGAAGGCTGATAGCTGATGGCTTGTAGCCGATAGCCCGTGGCTTAAATTTGGCTTTCTGCTATGGGCTATTGGCAAGCCTTTTCGCTCGCTCGAGGATTGCGTCAAACATGGGCGCAGTGAGTTTGCCGGTGTTGGTGTTCTGGCGGCTAACGTGGTAGGAGCTCAACAGAACCCGCTCACCCAAGCGGTACTCGCTGCCGTGTGCGAAGGGATGGGCCGACCGGCGCAGGCCGTGATAGTCCAGGAGGGCTTGGTGGGCAATCTGACCCAGAGCCAGGTAGACCTTCAGGTTCTTTAGCAAGGCCAGTTCTTGCTGGGTCCAGGAGGCGCAGGCATCTAGCTCGAGGGGGCTTGGTTTGTTGCCTGGGGGGGCGCAGCGTACGGCAGCCGTGATGTAGACGTTGTGCAGTAGCAGGCCATCGTTTATTTGGGTGGAGCTGGGCTGGTTGGCGAGCCCGGCGCGGTAGAGAGCCGGGTACAAAAAGTTGCCCGAGGCATCGCCGGTAAAGGGCCGTCCGGTGCGGTTGGAGCCGTGGGCGCCAGGGGCCAGCCCAAAAACCAGAATACGAGCGCTGGGGTCGCCAAAACCCGGTACGGGCCGGGCCCAGTATTCGAAATCCCGGTATGCGGCGCGTTTTTCCCGCCCAACCTGCTCGCGCCAGGCCACCAGCCGGGGGCAGGCGCAGCAGGCCGTGATTTGGGTATGGAGGGCCTCGAGGCTCATGCAATTCCCATTACATCATCAGACCGAGTCTTCTTGCTACCATGCCAACCCTTGCACAGCCATCACACTTTTCTATACCGGGTACAGACCTGCTGAGGTGGGAACCTTTGCCTTTCGTTCTCACCTGAACAGGCCGTACAATCAATCGTCTCGTCTTTATCTGGCCGAGCTTTTTTGGAGGTTTGTACCCGTGCAAAGTGTAGCTACTGTAGCCCTACCGCGCATCATTCAAGGTGGGATGGGCGTGTCTGTTTCCAACTGGCGTCTGGCCAGAACCGTTTCGCTGCTGGGCCAACTGGGGGTGGTGTCAGGCACCGCCATGGACACCGTAATGGTGCGGCGGCTGCAAGACGGCGACCCCGGTGGACTGGTGCGCCGGGCGCTGGCCGCATTCCCTTTTCAGCAATGGGTTAAGCCTGTACTGGACAAATACTTCCAGCCTGAAGGTCGGGGGGGACAGCCCTATAAACGAATTCCCATGCCCGCTCGCCTGGGCGATACCGCCTCGCAAATTCTGCACGTGCTGGGGGGCTATGTAGAGGTATTTTTAGCCAAGGAGGGCCACCCTGGTCTTGTTGGGATCAATCTCCTTACCAAGCTGCAAATCCCTACCCTCGGGACGCTGTATGGGGCCATGCTGGCCGGGGTGGATTATGTACTGATGGGCGCGGGCATCCCCCGCGAGATTCCGGAGGCCCTGGACAAACTAGCCGCAGGGGAGACCGCCTCGCTCAAAATTGACGTGACAGGTTGGACAGCCCCCGAGGCTCCCCGCCTGCAGTTCAACCCACTGGAAATCGCCGGTCAGGCCCAGACCCTCAAACGCCCCGGCTTTTTGCCGATTATCGCTTCCAACTCCCTGGCCACCCTGCTGGCCCGCAAGGTGACGGGAACCATTCAAGGTTTTGTGATTGAAGGGCCCACGGCGGGCGGGCACAATGCCCCCCCTCGAGGAGCGCCGGTATTTGATGAGCGTGGCCAGCCGGTGTACGGCGAGCGGGATGTGGTAGACCTCGAGCAGATCAAAGCCCTGGGCCTGCCCTTCTGGCTGGCAGGCGGCACCGGTTCGCCCGAAGCCCTGCAAAGAGCAATAAACCAGGGTGCAGCAGGCATCCAGGTGGGTACACTCTTTGCCTACAGTCAGGAGTCGGGCTTCGAGCCGAGCCTGAAGGCGCGGGTACTGGAGCAGGCCGCCAGAGGTGAGGTCAGGGTCTTTACCGACCCCAAAGCCTCGCCCACCGGATTTCCGTTCAAGGTAGCCGAGGTAGAGGGCACGCTCTCGCAACCGGAGGTTTATCGGCGCCGGACGCGGGTCTGCGACCTGGGGTATTTGCGCGAGGCCTACCAGACCCCCGAAGGAAAAATCGGCTTCCGCTGTGCTTCCGAGCCCATCGAGCAGTACCTGGCCAAAGGGGGCGAGCTGGCCAACACCGAGGGGCGCAAGTGCCTGTGCAATGCGCTCCTGGCGGCGGTAGGGCAGGGCCAGGTACAGAAAAATGGCGACCTCGAGCTGCCTTTGGTGACGAGCGGAGATGACCTCGAGCGAATCGGTAGCTTCGTCAAGCAGTTTGGCACCCAGTACAGCGCTCGCGACGTGGTGGCCTATTTGTTAGGGGAATCGGTTTTGTCCGAGCCAATAACGCAGCAGTTGGTTGCGGGTGGATAATGCCGAGGATCTGAGGGTTTACCTGAGGTTATCTCGGCTTCTGGCAATCTGGAAATTATAGACCCGGATTTACTGGCACAGGAGCTATCCCCACCGAAGTAGCACCCGTCCCAATCACTTCAGGGGCAGAGCAGCGGTTTCTGCCCCTGAGTTTGTGTATGTTTATTGAAGAGGAACCGTAAATGGGCCTACCATCTGGTGCGAGATTAGCAGGCAAACTCGAAGGGTAGTTTATTTCCCGAAGCAAGGCCTTGTAAGGGGTGAACCGTGAGCTTTCAGTTTCCGTTTCTGCTCCTGGCGCTGCTGCTCGTACCGCTGCTGGCCTGGGTTTACTGGCGCAGGGTACAGAGTGGAACGGCCAGTGCCCATGTGCTCTATCCCAACCTGGCGCAGTTTGCCCGCATCGCTGAGCCGCGCTGGAAGCGCCACCTGAGCGCAGGGTTGTACGGCCTGGCGCTGGTGCTGGCCCTGCTGGCGCTGGCCCGCCCTCAGGCGGTGCTGCTTGCTCCCGACAACATGACCACGGTAATGGTCACCATAGACATCAGCCGCTCGATGCGGGCGCAGGATATTGAACCGGATCGCTTTACCGCGGCCAAAAAAGAGGCCCGGAATTTTGTGCGCTCCCTGCCCGATGGCGCCAAGGTAGGCCTGGTGAGCTTTGCAGGTTATGCAACCCTGGAAGTAGAACCCACTACCGACCACCAGCGCATCATTGACCAGATTGAGCTGCTTCAGATGGCCCGTGGAACGGCCATTGGCGATGGCCTCTTAGAAAGCCTCAAAGCCTTCCCCAAAGACGCCAACGGCAAACTACTAGGCCCCGCCACGGTGGTCTTGCTTTCGGATGGCCGCAACAACCGGGGGATTGACCCCCTCGAGGTGACCCCTTTCGCTAAAGACATGGGTGTGGTGGTGCATACCATCGGGCTGGGCCGGCGCAGCAACCCGGGCGACCCCGACCAGCAGTGGGGCGGCTTCTGGATGCAGTTCGACGAAGAGACCCTGCGGGCCATTGCCGAGTCCACCGGCGGTCGGTACTATGCCGCAGAGTCCGCCGAAGCCCTCCGGCAGGCCTACCGCAACCTGGGCCGGGTGGTAGGCTGGAAGCCCCAGCGCACCGAAGTGAGCAGCCTGTTTGGACTGGCGGCGGGGTTGGTGCTGGCCTCGAGTCTGCTTATTTCTAACCTGCGACGCCAGGTGATCTGAAAGCTTGTATTACGCTCAAAAGGGTTTTGTGGAGGAGCCTTTTCGAGTGAATGGCTCTTAAAAGCGGTCACCTGGCTATCTTTGATCTCACCCCATTGCAAATGCTGATTTGACCTAGCGATTCGGTGCTGTCAGGTTTAGATTGGGGTGGGAGGGATTATGAAAAAACTGGCAGTGGTGGGTCTACTGGTGGGGGCAAGCTGGGGATGGGCCGCAGGTTGTGACAACCCCAGTACAGACTTCGACTATGTCTACTGTGCAACCCAGCTTTTCGTGCAGGCCGACAAAGAAATCAACGATGTGTACCGCGAGCTGGTGAGCAAGCTGAACGCGGAAGGGCGCTCGGTGTTGCGCACCTCGCAACTGGCCTGGATCAAGAGCCGTAACCAGCAGTGCTCACGGGTAGATGGCAGCTCGCGGGTCGTTGACCTCGATTGTGCGACCCGCATGACCCAGGAGCGCACCAGCTTTCTCAAGGCCCGCATCCGCGAGTGCAACAGCACGGGCTGTGTGATCAGCCGCTTGCGCTGAGGGCTAAGTTCAACCAACCCGAACCCAGCTCGAGCTTCTCAACCCGAACCATAGGGCTGGCCTCGAGCCCCAGCACCCCCAGGCTCTGCCCGAGGGGTGCTTCTTGCAGGGCCTTTTGCAGAAGCGGCTCGAGGCGTAGCCTTAGCTCCATATTTCCGCCCAACTCCAAAAGCCCCGGCAGGCGTTGGTTGGCCTGGGCTGACACAATTTCCAGCACCTTACCCGGTACCAGGTTAAGCACCGGAGCGCCCCGAAACCCCGAAAAAACAAGCTGCTCGACCCGCAGCCTCAGCACCTGCTGCGTGGGCTGATAACCCTGGGCCTGGAGCACCAGCTTCACTGCCGGGCCGCTGGCAAACCCGACTGCTAGCTGGCAGCGGTTTTCCCTCAGCTCGAGCTGCCGAACCTCCCCACCCTGCAAACGGCCCAGGGAAAAGCGCAGCAGTTTGAGGGGCAGGTCTACCCCGGCCAGCTGGTGCTGCACCCAGCCATGCAGCAGGGCCTGTTCAAGCTTTAGTTCCAGGTGGGCTTGCAACAGCGGCATGACCCCATTATCGGCCTTATACCAACTTTAGGTGTGTGGCTAATTTTTAGCGACACACGAGATGGGGGTGGGTGGTGGGGGGTTTTCAACGCCTACACCCTACTCCCTACCTCCCACCTCCTGGTGTAGGGTAGGTGTTCAAATAAAAACGGTATCAGAGAGTATGGGGGAAACAGGATAGACTGAGGTCTGTGACCTATCCCGAGGCGGTGGAATGGTTGTTTGCCCAGAGTCGCGCCGGGGCGCCCAGGGGTCTGTCGCGGATTCGAGAACTTTTGCAACGGCTGGGCCACCCCGAGGCCGTGTTTCCTGCCGTTCATGTGATTGGAACCAACGGCAAAGGCAGTGTGGTGGCCTACCTCGAGGCGGCCTTCAAGGTGGCGGGCGAGCCCTTCGGGGCCACCACCAGCCCCCACCTGATAGACTTCCGCGAGCGTATCCGCACCCACCAGGGCCCGATTCCCGAGGCCGAGGTGGTGCGATTTGTGGAGTGGGCTCGGGGCCAGCATTTCCAGGAACCGGTGGCTTTCTTCGACCTCACCACAGCGCTGGCGTTTCGGCACTTCGCGTCGGTGGGTGTTCGCATGGCAGCCGTGGAGGCCGGGGTGGGCGGGGTGCTGGATGCCACCCATGCGCTGTCTGATGTGCGGGTGACTGTGCTCACCAATATCGGGGAAGACCACCTAGAAACTCTGGGAGGCTCACTGGAAGGGGTGGCCAGGGACAAAGCGGGGGCCATTCGGGCAGGGGTTCCGGTGGTGACCGGGGCCGAGGGGCTTGGGCTGGAGGTGATCCGCAGCATAGCCGCCGAACGAGCGGCTCCGTTATATGTGCTCTCGGAAGGCGGCCCTATTTTCGATTTGCCTGTCCAACCTTCCTTACGGGGCCGCTTTCAACGGCAAAACGCCCGTCTTGCGGCGGCGGTTTTGCGCTTGCTGGGTTACGCCGAAGCGGTGGTATCCACAGGTTTATCCACAGCCGTGCATCCCGGCCGGATGCAGCAACTGACCTACCGGGGCGCTCCGGTGGTGCTCGACGGGGCCCACAATCCCCCAGCGGCCCGGGCCCTGGTAGAGGAGTTTGAGGGGTTTCACCTGGTGTTTGGCGCTTTCCCCCGCAAGGACTACCACACCATCCTGCGAACCCTTTTGCCCAAGGCCATAAGTGTGCGCTATACCTACGCCGCCAGGGGTGCCCTGCGGGCCGAGGCTTTGTTGCAAGAATACCCGGCCCCCTACTTCGAGCATCCCCTGGAGGCCCTCGAGCACGCAGTTGAGGCGGCTCGAGCGGACGGAAAACCGGTCCTGGTAACGGGCTCTTTGTACCTGGTGGGGGAGATGCTCCGCCTGCTGGAAATAGAGCCTTCGGCCAGACCTCCGATTGAAGCAGTTTGATAGACGCTGTTTTAGGCCAACAAAAACCTCCCCGGATACGGGGAGGCTCGGATAGCAAAGGCGCTACCGGACAGTCAGGTTGATGGTTTGTAACGGCGGATCGCTGGGCAAGGCGCCAATGGGGCGGACTTCGTAGGTGATGGGGCCGGGGCCGGGGTCAGAGCGGTAGCTCCAACCGCAGGTCGCATCGAGGGGCACATCCCGGCTGCCCACGGTGCGTTCACCGCGTTTGACCGTAACGGTGTAGCCTTGCCCGGCCCCCTCGCCGCCGAAACGGAAGGGGCGGGCCACGGTCTGCCCATCGCGCAAGGAAAGGGTGAAGTCTTTGGCGCAAGCGACGGCGGTTCCGGCAGCCGCCGCCACCGTGACCTGAATGCGGGCCGAAGCGCTGGCGCCACGCACCTCGTAGGTACGTTCCCCTGCCATGGGGGGCGGCACGGCCAGCGTCCAGGTGCCATCGGGGTTCACCACCACCCGGCCCAGGCTGGTGTTGTCTTCGAAGACCTCGAGCGCTTCCCCAGGCGTACCCACCCCCCGCAACTGGAATGTGCCAGCGGGCACCTGGGCGCCGCTGGTTGGTTCGCTGATTTGCAGATTACCCGTCGGCAGGGGCACGGTGAAGGTTAAATCCGACCTCGGCCCGAGGCTGGTTCCGCTGGCATCCACCGGCTGCAAAGTGAGGGTGTAATTGCCGGGTGCGCCAAAGTTGAAACCCGGCAAAGCCCAGCGTCCGTCGCTTCCGATGCGTACCGGCGCCCCCACCTTGTTGCCGTTCAGCAGCAGTTGAATGAAACCCCCTGGGGTGCCGGTGCCGCTCAAATCCACCGTGGGCCCCTGCAGCGTACCCGGAGCGGGCGTGGTGAGGGTGGGTGCAATGGCTACGCTACCCTGGCGGCCCATGCAGAAAAACAACAGGATGAGCAGAAGAACGGTGCCCAGCAGTTTGATCCAATCGTAGGTGATCCAGGCTCTGACCATGGGCTATTCCTCCCTTCCGGCGGTGAGGCGGGCAATGTATTCCTGGAACCCTGCTTCATCGCCTCGTACCAGGTAGGCCGCCTGGCGGCTCCAGGTGGGAAGGCTGGGGGCGAAGCTGATGCCGGCGGCCTCGATGGCGGCGTGCAACTGGCCCTCGGTGGCCGCTTCCAGGGCTTCGAAGGTGGTGATGCCGGCGGCTACCAGCGCATCGCGTATCTTGGGGCCAATGCCCTCGATACGGGTCAGGTCGTCAGCCTTGCGGCGGCTACCTCCGGCGGTGGCGCGGCTAAGCTTGTAGACCCCGCGCACAAAGCGGCGGGCCTCCACAATCCACTCGTCGAACTCCAGTTCCTTGCCAATGATTTCACGCAGCCGGGCCTCGGGGGTGCTGGCCAGGTCTTCAAAGGTTTTGATGCCTGCGTCCCAAAGCTTTTGCTGGTAGGTGTTGCCGATGCCCTCGATCACCCCCAGGGGGTCGTGGCCTTCGGGCACTACTTCGGCCCGGAAGGTGCGGCTCTGGGTGACGCGGTAGCCGATCACTTCCTTGGGTTGCTTGGGTTTGGCTTTGCGCGGTTTGGTGGGTCGGGCTGGGGCAGCAACGGCCCCAGTAGCTTCGGCTTCCGGTGCGCCAGTCTGCATGGCCGCTAGGTTGGCGGCCAGGGCGTCGTAGTTGGCGGTGCGCTCCTGGGCTTTGGCCAGCCTGGCCTCGTAATCGGCGATGCGGGCTTGCAGGGCGCTGTAGTTGGCTCCCATCTGGCGGCGGTCTTCCTCGGCATTTTGCAAGGCTTTTTCGTACTCGGCTATGCGAGACTGGAGGCTGGCATGTTCACGCCGAAGCTGCTCGAGTTCAGCCAGATTCTGCCGGGCCTTTTCGCTCTCCTTGCGTAAGCCCTCGACCTCTCCGGCAAACCAGTTGCGTTCCTCCTCGGCCTTGGCCAGCCGGGCGCGCAGGTCGGAGAGTTCACGGCGTACCGCTTCCAGATCCTGGTAGGCGCCCTGGGCCTGGTTCAGGTCGGCCCGCAGCTTTTCGACTTCGGCCTGGAGCTTGTTGCGCTCCGCGATTACGTTGTTACTATCGGTGCTGAGCTGGTCGAGGCGCTTTTGCAGCCCCTCCACTTCGGCCCGCAGGTGGTCGCGTTCACCCGCTACCGCTTCGATGCGCTTGCGCAGGGCCTCCAGCTCGATTGCGTACTGGTTGCGCTCGTTCTGCATGGCCACGATGCGGGCCTCGAGGTCGGCGGGTTGTAGGTTGCCAAACCGGGCCCGAATGGCCTCCAGGGCGTTCAGGCGGATTTGCAGGCTCTGAAGTTCGCCTTCCAGCCGGCCTTTTTCGCCATCGAGGGCCTGGATGCGGGCTTCGTAGAGGGCCTGGAGTTTTTGGTGGTCGGCCTCGAGGGTGGCGTAGCGGGCTTGAAGGCCGCTAAACTCGTTCTTGTAGCGCTCGATTTCGGTTTCCAGGGCGGCAACTTTGCCCTGGTCGGCCTCGAGGCTGCCGACGCGAGCCCGCAAGTTCTGCAACTCGCCCTCCAGTCGCTTACGCTCGGCCAGCGCTGCTTCATAGTCACGTTTTAGCTGGCTCAACTCACTCCAGCTGCGCTCGGCTTCTTCCTGAACCGAGGTGAAGTGGGCCTCGAGTTCTTCAGGCTGCTTGCCCCCGAAGCGCTGGCGTAAGCCCTCCCAAACCGCCATCAGCCCGCCCATACCCGCCAGCTTGCCGCTCAGGTTAGCGGTTTCAGATTTCTGTGCGTCGCGATCCTGGCGCAGGGCCTCTACCTGACGGCTCAGCACCGCCATCTCGCCCTGGTAGCTCAGAATTTGAGCCGAAAGTCGATTTCGCTCGCCCTCGAGCTGCTCAAACCGGGCCTGTAGCCCACTGTAGTCAGCCTGAAGCCTGTCCCGCTCGCCCTGAAGGCTGGCAAGCTGGGCCTTGAGAGCCTCGAGATCCTTGAGTTGTCCTTCCAACCCCTGAATCTTGAGGGTAGCGGCATCCAGCTCCTTGCTTACCGTGCCAAAGCTAGCCTTGAGTGCCTCAAAGTGCTTAAGCTGCTCCCGCAGCCCGGAGAGTTCCTGTTCAGCCTGCGCCAGTTTGGACTGGGTGGCTTTGTAGCTGGTCAGGTCGGCCTGGAGCCGCCCCAGTTCGGCCTGGGCCTCGGTGAGCTGGTTTTGCAGCCGCAGGATATTGCCCCGGAATAGCCAGCTCAAAAGCCAGCCCAGGAGCCATGCAACCAGAGCCCCTAAAAGAACGCTGCACCAAACAATCCATCCCATGAACCCTCCTTTTGGCTTTTGGGCAATTCCAAACCGACTTTCTGCAGTCAGCTTTCAGTCTAGCAAAGCCAGTTGTAAAAAATGCAAAACCCAAGGCCGAGAGAGCGGAGATGTCAGATGCACCATAGGAGCCACACGTCTGGTTAGCTGAAAGCCCCAAGCTGAAGGCCAACAGCATCGCTTCAGGCTATGGCCTGCAACCTGAGACTTTGCAGTGATTTTCTGCTGTTGCTGGTGCCGTGTCCCAGGTATTCTGCGCTCGATGAGCGCTACGAACCCAGCACCTCGTTCAGCGTTTCGGCCAGAGCGTTCACCATTTCGTCTATCTCGGCTTCGGTGATGACCAGGGGCGGCGCTACCGCAAAGCCGGTGTCGTTGCAGCGCACAATCACGCCTTTTTCCCGGCTGACTTTCATCAGCTTTGCACCAATGCCCAGGGCGGGCTCAAAGGTCTTTTTGCTGGTTTTGTCCTCTACCACCTCTACCAGCGCCATCAGGCCCTTGCCGCGCACGTTGCCTACGTGGGGGTGACTTTCGAGTTCTTGCAGCCCTTTTAGCAGTTGCTCGCCGCGGAGGGCGGCGTTGCGCCAGAGCTGCTCGCGCTCGATGATGTCAATGTTAGCCAGCGCCACCGCACAGGCCACCGGGTGCCCTGAGTAGGTGAAGCCGTGCATGAACATCCGGTCGGGCGCCGAAATGCGCTCGAATATCTCAGGGCTGATGCCCACCCCACCCAGCGGAATGTAGCCCGAGGTAATCCCTTTGGCAAAGCTGGTGATGTCGGCCTGGAAGCCGTAGGTGGTCTGGGCGAACATCTCGCCGGTGCGGCCAAAGCCGGTAATGACCTCGTCGGCAATGAGCAAAATATCGTGCTTTTTGAGGATAGAGGAAACGGCCTGCCAGTAGCCTTCGGGGGGTGGCACCACGCCGCCGGCCCCCTGCACCGGCTCCCCGATGAAAGCAGCGATGGTTTCAGGGCCTTCCCGGGCAATCAAGTCCTCGAGCTCCCGCGCCAGCATGGCCACAAACCCGGCCTCCGAAAGCCCAGGGTTGTTGCGGTAGGCCAGCGGGGCACTCAGGTATAAAAATCCCGGTGGCAACGGCCCGAAGTCGGCATGGTAGGCCGGAACACCGGTAGCGGCCAGTGCGCCCATGGCGATGCCGTGGTAGGCCATGCGGCGTGAGATGATCTTGGTTTTTTCCGGCTTGCCCGACAGCGCCCAGTAGTAGCGGGCAATCTTGATAGCGGTCTCGTTGGACTCAGCCCCCCCGGAGGTGAACTGAAAGTGCGAATGGTGCGGCAAAAGCTGGTGCATCCTGGCAGCCAGCTCGATCACCGGAGGGGTAGCCAGCCCAAAGAAGGTGGGCTGGAAGGCCAGCCGGGCCATCTGCTCACGGGCCACCTCGGCCAGCTCGGTGCGCCCGTAGCCCACGTTCACGTTCCAGAGGCCGGCAAACCCGTCAATGTACCACTTGCCTTCGCTATCGCGTACTTTTGAACCCTTCCCCTCGACCAATACCACCGGGCCGCTCTGCTTGTGGCGGTGCAGGTTGGTCACAGGGTGCAGGTGGTGGGCAAGGTCTTGCTCAATAAGTAACTCGGTGTTCCAGGACAGGGTGTTCATAGATGCCCCTGATTCTACCCCCTGGCGGAAAGCGGTTGAGGGGTTAGGGCGTGCTCGAGCAAGCCGTTTTTGTGCTTCTACCCTTTTTCACCTGTGACCCGAGGCCTGCGACATGTGACTGTTTTGCCTGCGTCATGGCGATCACCACCGGGTTACAATCCCCAATGCTGCGCGTAGTATGCTCTCGTTTGTGACTGCCGATGTGCGGCGAGAGATATTCAAAATTGCGCTACCGGTGAGCCTCGAGTCCACCGTTCAACTGGCTCTGGGCTTTGTCAACCAGGTGATCGTGGGCACCCTGGGTACCGCGACCATTGCGGCGGTGGGACTGGCCAACAACGTGCTGTTTATCGGCATTCTGTGCCTGAACACCCTGGGGGCGGGTTGCGCCATTCTGGCCAGCCGGGCCAGGGGGCGGGGCGATGAGGCCGCAGTAAAGCGCATCGTGAGCTTCTTCATCGGGTTCTCGCTGGTGCTGGCGCTCCTGCTGGCCTTGCCGCTGGGGCTGGGGGCTACCCCTTTCTTGAAACTGGTGGGCGCCGACCAGGAAATCACTTCTATCGGTGGGCCCTATCTTTCACTGGTGGCGCTTTCCTTACCCCTGATTACCTTGAGCGTGGTCAGCAGCGCGGCTTTTCGTAGCATCGGCAGGGCGCGGATTCCGATGCTGGTCACCATCCCGGCCATTACCCTGATACCCCTGCTGTCGTGGGTATTTGTGTTTCCGCTGGAGATGGGGGCGGTAGGGGCAGCCGTGGCGGCGCTGGTGGCGCAGGGGGTGCGGGCGGGGGTGCTGCTCTGGCTGCTACTCGGAAGCCGTTGGGGCCTGCGCTGGGCCTGGCCCGAGTTTGGACAGGTTCGGCGCCTGCTGCTCGAGGCAGTGCCTCTGGTGTTGCCGCTTTTCATTACCGAGGTGGTCTTCAGCGGAGGGGTGTTTTTGTTTGCCTTGTTGTTCGAGCGTCTGGGAACGCAAGAACTGGCGGTGTTTCAGATTGTGAGCAACCTCGAGATGGTCTTCATTACTGCCTCGGCGGGCCTGCACTATGCCGCCACCGTGCTGGTGGCCCAGGCCATTGGGCGGGCCGATTCCCCTGGAGTCTGGGGGGTCTCACGGCTGATCTGGCGCATTGGCCTGATTTCGGCAGCCATCTTCGGGCTGGTTTTTGCCCTGTTTGCTTTCCTGCTGCCCCTGCTCTACCCCAACACCACCCCCCAGGTGCAACAGTGGGCCTTCTGGGCGGTACTGCTCAATGCCTTGTTTCAGCCGGTCAAGGTCTCTAACTTCATCTTTTTTGGCACTTTGGCCAGCGGCGGCGACACCCGGTTCTTGCTGCTCTCCGATTTCGTGACGGTGTTTTTGGTGGGGCTGCCTCTGGCCTGGCTGCTGGCTTTTCCGCTGGGTTTGGGGTTGTGGGGTATTTTCCTGGGGCGGCTCCTGGGCGAGGAGACTGTGCGGGTAGCCATGTTCCTGTGGCGTTACCGGGGTGGGCACTGGTTCCGGCTGGATGCAAAGGCCCGAGCCCTGGCTACCGATTAGCAACTTGGCTTGAGTTTCCAGGCATTTTCCAGTTTGAAAAAAGACTTTCAGCTACCCGCCGTCAACTAAAAGACTATCTGCCAAGCAAGCTCTAAACGGTTATTGCCCTAGTTTATGCCGAGCGCCAGATGGGATGCGGTAGCGGATTTCCCTGAAATCCGAACGTTTTTTAGTCTGGAATGTAAAAATCCGTATTATACTAGGAGCAATGCGGGCGCGCTCGTATCTTTTCACGCTCTATATGGAGTACCTGTACCCCGAAAACCGGGCCTGGGTAGGGGACTTGATTCGCTGGATGGAACTGCTGGAATTCAGCGAACCCGCTGTGCGGGCCGCTGTTTCACGCAGTGTCAAGCGCGGTTGGATTATCCCGGAGAAGGATGGGCGGCGGGCTTACTACCGGCTTTCGCCCAGGGTGGCCTGGCAGGTCGAGAACGTGCGGGAGCGGCTCTACACCTACGGTGCTCCCTGGGATGGGAAGTGGCGCATTCTGGTCTATGCTGTGCCGGAGGCCAAACGCACCGTGCGGGATCGCTTCCGCAACGAGTTAATTCTGCTGGGCTTTGGGACGCCTGCACCGGGCGTTTGGGTCAGTCCCAATGGCTCACTGGAAGCAGCGCGTGACCTGGTGGGCTTTTATGGGTTACAAAGCTATGTGGAGCTTTTTCAGGCCGAGCGCTTTTCCAGTACGCCACCCCTCGAGCTCATCGAAAAATCCTTCAATCTCAAGGCTGCCCAGGCTCGCTACCGCGCCTTTCTGGCCCAAAAACTGAACCGGCCCAAAAACGCCGAGGAAGCCTTTGTGCGCCTGACCCACATGATTCACCAGGCCCGCAAGAACCTCTTCCTCGACCCCGGCCTGCCGCCCGAGCTCACCCCACCGGGCTTCCTGGGGCAGCGGGCCAAAGAGCAGTTTTTAGAACTCTACGAACTTCTTTCCAAACAAGCCAGACCCCTCTTCCTAACGGATTCGGCTGCTGCCGACTGATGTCGCTTTGAGGGGTAGCGCAGGCCGAGATTTCACACACCTGTAGCAGTTGTATAGGGTGTTGATGCAGTTCAGAGGGAAGGCTGAGTACAGCGTCGTAGAAATGTCTGTACACCTCCGGGTTTCCGAGAGGGATTGACATAGAGCCCCCTCCCTACGACGTAGGGAGGGGGGGGGAGGGTATTGGGTGAGGCCCCCAACCGCCCGAGTACGCTAAGTCGCTGCTCAGCAACCCCACCTAACCTCCCCTACACGGTAGGGGAGGGACGAAAAGGCTACGGCTTTTGCTAGAGCGTACTGCATAGTTCGTGCCGCAATGGACACTTTGTACGGGTATTTATACGGCTGTGTGCTAAAGCCTTACAGAGCGGATACGCTCGAGGAAATCGTGCACAATATTGCCGGTCACGCCCCAGATGTCATAGCCGCGCCAAGGATAATGCCAGACCTTGCGCCGTAGCTTTCCGTCCAATTCGGAAAACTCACCACCTAAGCCCCTGGGGAAACGGTTACTGGGAGGTGGCGTGCGTTCTTCAGCATAGGCCGGGGCAGCCAGCAATTCTTCAATCGGCACCCACAGCAACTCCTCCACTTCCTGGGGGTTGGGGGCCAGGTGGGGTTCCTGGATAATCCGGCCCAGCAAGGGAAACACCCGGTAGCCAAAGGGAGAGAGGGTTGGGTTGAGGTGTCCCAGAATTTCCACCTGACTGGGCTCGAGGCCCACTTCTTCCCAGGCCTCACGCAAGGCGGCCTGTTCGGCGCTTTCGCCATCATCAAACCGCCCTCCGGGAAAGCTAATCTGGGCCGCATGGTGCGGTAGATGGGCGCTGCGCACGGTGAATAGGAGCTGCCCTTCCCATACCGGCAGCAGTACGGCGGCATCCACAAACCCCTCGGGGCGCAGCATTTCCTGCGGCGGGCGGGAGACTGCGGCTTTGAGAATCTCAGACTTCATAGACGGCGGGGGTTGTGGGACGAAACGTTTTTGCTTTTTGGGAGGGTTCGTGACCGTTTGCATTGACCGACTGGGCCAAGGCTCAGGTACGCACATAACAGTATTTTCGCTCTAGGCCTGGCAAAATGCTGTGACTTGCAACCTCATCACGGGTTTTTTGCAGCCTGTAGACATATCTGCTCACAGTACTCGCGCAGCAGGATCTCGGGGTTGAGCTTCTCCTGTCGGCACCAGGCTACCAGCTTCCACAGGGCTTCGGCTATCTGGCCTTGCTGAATGCTTTCAACCAGATCGGCCTTGCTGCTAAAAGAAGTGCCCAGTTTTTTCTGGATTTCGGCAGCTCGGGCCAGGGCTCCCAGGCTGCGCGGCACCTGGTCGCAGATGGGCTGTGCTGGCTTTCCCTCAGCAGCCTTGATGGCGTTCCAGTTGGCCGTCACGGCTTCGGGGGTATCGGCCTTCACATCGCCAAACACGTGTGGGTGGCGGCGGATGAGCTTATCCACAATGTGCTGCTCCACTTCGGGATAACTAAAACTGCCCGCCTGCTCGGCAATAACCGAATGAAAGGCCACCTGCAAGAGTACATCTCCCAGTTCTTCAGCCATTTCTTGGGGATTGCCCCGACCTATGGCATCCACGGCTTCGGCGGCCTCCTCGAGCAGATAGGGTCGAAGGCTCTGGTGGGTTTGTGCTTTGTCCCAGGGGCAGCCATCGGGTGCGCGGAGGCGTCGCATGACCTCCAATAGACGTTCCATGCCCTATAGCCTAGCGGGTTTTGAAAAGCCAATTATGCCTTTTTCAGCAAACGCCATAGCAGAAAGCCTGCTACCCACGAGCATCCGACCAGAATCAGGCTTAGCGGATCCAACGGCGCGGTATCGCCCATAGCCAGGCCCTGGGGGCTGGGATAGGGGAGGCCGATGGTGCGGGTTAAGATGAACAGGAGCGTGATCAGCCCCACCAGCCCAACCCCAAAGCGGTAGGTTCCGCGTTCCATGCTGGCGGGCATCTCGAGCAGGCGGGTCAGCAACAAGAACCCCCCGTACATCAGTTGAAAACCCAGCAACATCATGAACATCACGGCATACCAGAAACCGGCCCCCTGAAGCCCCAGCGGGGCCTTGTTGCCAAACAGCTCACCGCACAGCCCTCCCCCTAAAAAACTGCCGCCTGTGCCCAGCAGTTGCAAAAAAAAGGGCGCCATCAGCAGGGCAGCGGCCCAGCGAGCCTCGGGAGCGGAAAACGCGGTTGATTCGGTCTTCATCGTAATCTACCTCATGCTGAAAGACCCTGGGCGTATTGTAAAGTGGCGGAGCCTGGATTTTAACCCAGGGACATTTGCCTGAAGCGGGTTGTTTACGTTGGTGCTTGTTTTTGGGGTGATATACCCCGGTTGTGGAGTAGAAGATGCCACGTCGTGCTTTATGGATTACCTTGCTGGCCGGTTTGCCGCTTTTGTTGGCGGTGATTGCGTTTGTTCTTTCACGCGATACCTACCAGCCCTACGGAACCCGCCTTCTGAACATCCGACCGGTAGAAGCCAACCAGTTTAGCCTCATCGCCCACGACGGTTCGACCAAGAGCCTCTCCGATTTCCAGGGCAAGGTGGTCTTGATTTTCTTCGGTTTTGTGAACTGCCCCGATGTATGCCCTACCACCATGCTCGAGCTTGCCAAGGTTTACAAAGCCTTGACCCCTGCCGAGCAGGCCCGTGTACAGGTCTTGCTCATCTCGGTAGACCCCGAGCGGGATACCCTGGAAAAACTGCGGGACTACGTGACCTTTTTTGCCCCTACCTTCCTGGGCCTGACCGGCACCCCAGACCAGATTGCCCAGGTGGCTAAAAAATACGGGGTTTTTTATCAGAAGTCTGAAATCAAATCGGCTACCGAGTACAACGTGGACCATACCGCTACGGTGTTTGCCCTGGATCCCAAGGGCCAGCTACGCCTGATATACGGGAACGGTAAGGCCGCCGAGACGGCGCGGGTAGTGGAGGACGTGCGCTGGTTGCTGCGGAATTGAGGGTCTCAAGCTGCACCCGCCAGATGATTTGAGGAGTCCTTGATCAGACCCCCGAGCCAGCTCCAGGTTCAGCTCCCCGAATAAGCCCGTGCGCCCTGCCTGGTTCACACCGGGTGCCGTGACCTCATTGTGAATAAAGTGAATATCTACCTCGAGTTCAGTTCTACACTGCGATTCCAGCCCCTTGATTAACTCGTAACAGCCGTATATACTTCTAGGGTTGCGTTGCCTCAGGCCAGCCCCGGCCCTGAGGTCACATCGGTTGCGCTCACGGGAAAGCCGTCGCGCACAGCGATTCTTGAGAATCCAGGGGCGAACCTCGGGCCAACGGCCTGATTCGCTTCTCGACGGGAACCCCGCACCGAGCGCAGCGCAAGTACGCAGAACTCCGTGTGGGGTTTTCGGTTTTGAGAGAAGTCTAGTCGAACGAAAGGATGTGATTACACTGCCAACCATCAACCAGCTCCTCCGTAAAGGCCGTGCTCCCGTAGTCAAGAAGAGCAAAGTGCCTGCCCTGAAGGGAAGCCCCTTCCGCAAGGGGGTCTGCACCGTGGTACGTACCGTTACGCCCAAGAAGCCCAACTCAGCGCTACGCAAGGTGGCCAAGGTGCGCCTCTCGAGTCAGTACGAAGTCACCGCTTATATCCCTGGTGAAGGCCACAACCTGCAGGAGCACTCGGTGGTGCTCATTCGTGGGGGCCGTGTGAAAGACCTGCCGGGGGTGCGCTACCACATCGTGCGGGGTATCTACGACACCCAGGGTGTCAAGGATCGCAAGAAGAGCCGCTCCAAGTACGGGGCCAAGCGGCCCAAGGCCGATGCCAAGGGCGCGGCGGCAAAGGGTAAGAAGTAGGTGAGTTATGTCGCGGAGAAGACAAGCTGAAGTGCGCAGGCTCGAGCCCGACCACCTCTATGGCGATGTGGTGGTCACTGCGCTCATCAACCGCATAATGCGGGATGGCAAGAAAAACCTGGCAGCCCGAATTTTCAAGGATGCCTGCGAAATCATCCAAGAGAAGAGCGGCCAGGAACCCCTCAAGGTCTTCAAGGCCGCCCTGGATAACGTGCGCCCTCGAGTCGAGGTGCGCAGCCGTCGGGTGGGCGGGGCCAACTATCAAGTACCCGTGGAGGTCTCGCCGCGCCGCCAGCAGACCCTTGCCATTCGTTGGATCGTGACTGCTTTTAACAACCGCAGTGAGCGCGAAGCCCACCAGCGCCTGGCTGCCGAACTTCTGGAGGCTGCCGAGGGTAAGGGCGGGGCGGTCAAGAAGAAGGAAGACGTCGAGCGTATGGCCGAAGCCAACCGAGCCTACGCCCACTACCGGTGGTGAGTATGTCCGTCAAGACTGGATTTGACCTCAAGCTGTTCCGCAACATCGGGATTGCCGCGCACATTGACGCCGGTAAGACCACTACCACCGAGCGCATCCTCTACTACACCGGACGCATCCACAAGATTGGCGAGGTGCACGAGGGTGCGGCCACCATGGACTGGATGGAGCAGGAGCGCGAGCGAGGCATCACCATCACCGCCGCTGTAACCACCGCCAACTGGAAGCACAGCAAGACCGGTGTCGAGCACCGTATTAACATCATTGACACCCCTGGTCACGTGGACTTCACCATCGAGGTCGAGCGCTCTATGCGCGTGCTGGACGGGGCGGTAGCGGTGTTCGATGCTTCGCAGGGGGTGGAGCCGCAGTCCGAGACGGTGTGGCGCCAGGCCGACAAATACCGGGTACCCCGGGTGGCCTTTGCCAACAAGATGGACAAAACCGGGGCGGATATCTGGCTGGTGATCAACACCATGAAAGAGCGCCTGGGGGCCAAGCCGGTGCTGATGCAACTGCCCATTGGCCGCGAGGATACCTTCAAGGGCATTATTGATGTGCTGCGCCAGAAGGCCTACCTCTACGGTAACGACCTCGGCACCGATATCCGCGAAGTGGAAATCCCCGAGGACATGAAGGCCCAGGCTGCCGAATACTTCGAGAAGCTGGTTGAGGCGGCTGCCGACTACGACGAGAACATCATGATGAAGTTCCTCGAGGGCGAAAAGCCCACCGAAGAGGAGCTTATCCGGGCCATCCGCAAGGGCACCATCGCCATCGAGATTTTCCCGGTCTTCCTGGGCTCGGCCCTGAAGAACAAGGGCGTGCAGCTTCTCCTGGACGGCGTGGTGGATTTCCTGCCCTCGCCCCTGGACATCCCTCCCATCAAGGGCAAGACGGAAAGCGGTGAGGAGGTTGAGCGTCCCGCCGACCCGAACGGCCCCCTGGCTGCGCTGGCCTTCAAAATTATGGCCGACCCCTATGTGGGCCGCCTGACCTTTATCCGGGTCTACTCGGGTACCCTCAAATCGGGTTCCTACGTGCAGAACACCACCAAGGGCAAGAAGGAGCGGGTAGCTCGCTTGCTCCAGATGCACGCCAACCACCGCGAGGAAGTGGAGGAGCTGCGGGCAGGGGAGCTGGGCGCGGTGGTGGGTCTCAAAGAAACCATCACTGGCGACTCGCTGGTGGGGGATGGCGACGAGCCGATTATCCTCGAGTCCATCGAGATCCCCGAGCCGGTCATTGACCTGGCCATTGAGCCCAAGACCAAAGCCGACCAGGACAAGCTGGGCGTGGCCCTTTCGCGCCTGGGTGAGGAAGACCCCACCTTCCGGGTTTCCACCGACCCCGAGACCGGTCAGACCATCATCTCCGGGATGGGTGAGCTCCACCTGGAGATTATCGTGGACCGCCTCAAGCGGGAGTTCAAGGTAGATGCCAACGTGGGCAAGCCCCAGGTAGCCTACCGCGAGACCATCACCCGCCCGGTGGATGTAGAGGGTAAGTTTGTGCGCCAGTCCGGCGGTCGTGGCCAGTACGGTCACGTCAAGATCAAGGCCGAACCCCTGGGCCGTGGCTCGGGCTTCGAGTTTGTCAACGCCATTGTGGGTGGGGTGGTTCCCCGTGAATACATCCCGGCCGTACAGAAGGGGATTGAAGAGGCCATGCAGTCGGGGCCCCTCACCGGCTTCCCCATCGTGGACCTGAAGGTCACCCTCTACGACGGCAGCTACCACGAGGTGGACTCCTCCGAAATGGCCTTCAAGATTGCCGGTTCCATGGCCATCAAGGAGGCCATCGAGAAGGGTGGTGCGGCTATCCTCGAGCCCATCATGCGGGTCGAGGTAATCACCCCCGAAGACTTCCTGGGTTCCATCATCGGCGACCTCAACAGCCGCCGGGGGCAGATCCAGGGCATGGAGGAGCGTGGCAATGCTCGTCTCGTGCGGGCCTTTGTGCCCCTCGCCGAGATGTTTGGCTACGCCAACGACATGCGCTCCATGAGCCAGGGTCGCGCACAGTTCTCGATGTTCTTCGATCACTACGAGCAGGTTCCTCAGAACATCGCACAAAAGCTGATCAAGGGGCAATAAACACCCGGGTCGAGGGAGCTATTCCCTCGGCCCACTTTGCTGAAGGAGTGATTTTAAAATGGCGAAAGGCGTATTTGAGCGCACCAAACCCCACGTCAACGTGGGAACCATCGGACACGTAGATCACGGGAAGACCACCCTCACGGCGGCCATTACCTTTGTGGCGGCGGCGGCCAACCCCAAT
>NZ_JAGDFV010000021.1 GCF_017497985.1 Meiothermus sp. CFH 77666 | reverse complement strand
AGAACAAGCTGGGTTCGGCCAGAAAATGTACGACCAAAGCTTGGTACTGGAGTAGTCGTCGCTGCAAACGGGTGCGTTCAGGTAGATGGGGGAAGCAGTCACCCAGGTTGGCGACCAGCCACAGGTAGAACCGGCGGAATGAGCCGCCTTTGAGGCTGAACATCAGCCCGATGGTGACCAACTCACTAAGGCTGAGCTTGGCTTGTTGATGTTCATGCTGTTCAGCCTTCGAACGCAGGGCATCGTCTACCCCAACGTACATCACCAAAGCAACGTCTTCCAGCGATAGAATGCATCTCGGGTCTGGCCGCATACACCAGACCCTATTCCTTTCTCCCGCTACTTTTCAACTAGCACCAGTGATTACATAAAGAAGCCATATTCTGAATGTAGCCGGCCATCCCGGCGGCCACTGTTCTGTCCAGGACAAAGGGCTTCCAGTAACGGACGGCCTCATCATTGTAAAAAGCGCTACAATGTAGCGGCTCAGGGGGCCAGCCGTTCAATGACCCACCCCCCGTCCGGCTGGAGGCGGTAGCGCAGCCGGTCATGCAGGCGGTTGGGGCGGCCCTGCCAGAACTCGAAGGTGTCCGGCCTCAGGCGAAACCCGCCCCAGTGGGCTGGCCGGGGTACGGTTTCGGGGTAGCGGGCCCGCAGCTCGGCCATGCGCTCTTCCAGAACCTCCCGACTGGCAATCACCTCGCTCTGGGGGCTGGCCGCTGACCCAATCTGGCTCTCGTAGGGGCGGCTGGCAAAGTATTCGTCGGAGAGTTCGGGCTCGGCTTTCTCGACCAGCCCCTCGATGCGCACCTGGCGCTCCAGGGGTGGCCACCAGAAGTTGACGCAGGCCCAGGGGTTCGAGGCCAGCTCACGGCCTTTGCGGCTTTGGTAGTTGCTGAAGAAGACCAGCCCCTGCTCGTCCAACCCCCGCAGCAGCACCACCCGGCTGCTGGGCCGCCCATTCTCGCCCACCGTGGAGAGGGTCATGCCGTGGGGTTCGTAGAGGTGGGTCTCGAGGGCCTCCGCAAGCCAGCGCTGAAGCTGCCGAAAGGGGTTGGGGTCGGCGTCCTGCTCGCTGAGGGCGCCATAGGTGTAGTCGCTGCGAAGGTCGCGGAGCATGCTTGTATTATGCACCGATTCCAAATGATGAGTTGGTAACGCTTTTGTAATCTCCCTGCCTTAGCTTGAAGCCAAGTCTGGGGCGCGACCCATCGGGTTGGGGTCAGGTGCTGGAGCTACCTGAAGGGGAGGCCGCTGCAAAGAGGGGTGAGGTGATGGTATGGCACATGTGATCTGCGAACCCTGTGTGGGGGCCAAACACCGCGACTGTGTTGCAGTATGCCCGGTGGATTGCATCCACCCCAAGCTCGAGGAAGACCAGGGCGAGGTGATGCTTTTCATCAACCCCGACGAGTGTATAGACTGCGGCGCTTGCGTGCCGGCCTGTCCGGTAGCGGCCATTTTTATCGAGCAGGATGTGCCGCCCCAGTGGCAAGGCTACATCGAAAAGAACCGCGACTACTTCGCTCTGGACAGGGCCAGTTTCCAGGCCAAGTGGGGGCTCCATGGCGAGCGCAGCCCCTGAGAGCGGTTCCCACGAATACCCCACACAGCATCCTTTGGATGCTATGGCGTGTGGGTTCATTTACGCTGCACCGCATGTAGCGTAAATGTGGGAAACGCGATGAGTGGGGTTACTCCCCTCGAGGATACACAATGTAGCCCCCCGAGCGCTCGTCGCGCTCCAGGCGCACCAGCCCCCGGCGCTGGGCTTCCTCCAGGAGCGCACTAAACGAGCGGAAGCCATAGGAGGCTTCATTGAAGCCAGGCTTGCGACGCTTGAGGGTTTGCTTGACCAGCGAACTCAGGATGCGTTCCTCCCCGCCGCGCTCGGCTTGCAGGGCCAGAAGGGTCTCGAGGACCAGCTCGAGGGCCTCCTGCTGCTTGTCTTCGGGCTTCTGGCTGGGGGTCTTGGCTTTGGATGCCGTTTTACCGGGCTTGGCAGCCCGCTTTTGCGCGACCTCTTCCTGCACCAGGTCGTCGTAGAAGATGAACTCGTCGCAGGCGGCGGTCAGCAAGTCCGAGGTGGACTTTTTCACGCCCACCCCAATTACCAGCCGGTTGTTTTCACGCAGCTTGGACACCAGGGGCGAGAAGTCGGAGTCGCCGCTAATCACCACAAAGGTGTCCACATGGGACTTGGTGTAGCAGAGGTCGAGGGCATCCACCACCAGCCTGATATCGGCGGAGTTTTTGCCCGAGAGGCGGGTATGGGGAATCTCGATGAGCTCAAACCCTGCCTCGTGCATGGCGGCCTTGAACTCCTTGTAGCGCTCCCAGTCGCAGTAAGCTTTGCGAACCACGATGCTGCCCTTGAGCAGGAGCCGCTCGAGGATTTTTTGAATGTTGAACTGGGGGTACTGGGCCTCCCGCACCCCCAGGGCAATGTTCTCGAAATCGCAGAACAGCGCCATGTTTTTGATTTCGGATCGGCCTGCCATAGATTTGCCTGTACCAAGTTCCTTACAAGCCCCGGACTCAGTATAGGGCCTGATGGGGCCGTGACCGGAGCGCTTCCTGCCGAAATGGTAACGCCCTGGTAATTTTGGGGTTCCAGACTGAGAACAGGGGTCAAGTTAAGTTGCTCTATGGAAACGAGGTGCGCTATGCCTGCAAGCCAACCTGTCCAGACCGAGTCCATCCTCATTCCTCTGGACTCCGAAGCCGCGCTTCAGGGTGACCTGGGGATTCCTCCGGGGGCCAGGGGGATGGTTATCTTTGCCCACGGTAGCGGCAGCAGTCGGCACAGCCCCCGCAACCGCTACATTGCCCAGGAACTGCAACAGGCTGGGTTGGCGACCCTGCTCTTTGATTTGCTGACCGCCGAAGAGGAGCAACTGGACGATTACACCCGGCAGTACCGCTTTGATATTGGCTTGCTGGCCGAACGCCTGGTGGCCTCGAGCGACTGGCTGGCCCTCAACCCCCTGACCCGGCCCCTGGAGCAGGCCTATTTTGGGGCCAGCACCGGGGCGGCGGCGGCCCTGGTCGCGGCAGCGCAGCAGCCTGCGCGGGTGCGGGCGGTGGTTTCCCGGGGAGGGCGGCCCGACCTGGCCGGGGATGCCCTGGAAAAGGTCAGGGCCCCGACCTTGCTGATTGTGGGGGGGTGGGACGTGGAGGTGCTGCGGCTCAACCAGCAGGCCTTTGAGCGGCTCACTTGCACGAAAAAGCTGGTGGTGGTGCCGGGGGCTACCCACCTCTTTGAGGAGCCGGGCAAGCTGGAGGAGGTGGCCCGCCTGGCGCGGGACTGGTTTGCCCAACACCTGGGCGTTGCAAAGGGGGCCGACCATGCCTGAACCGCAAGCCCTCCAGGCCAACCTGTTGCCGGTGGCATCGCTCCGCAAGACCTGCGATGCGAGCCAGTTTGACTTTCGCACCACGGCGGAGCTGAAGCCCCTGCTCGAGTTCCCCGGACAGACGCGGGCCATCCAGGCGGTGCAGTTTGGCCTGAAAATGCCCCACGAGGGCTACAACCTGTTTGCCCTGGGGCCCATGGGGGTGGGTAAGCAGAGCCTGGTGCGGCACTTCACCCAGGCGCAGGCCCAGCAAGAGCCCCCCGCCCCGGACTGGGTATACGTGCACAACTTCCTCGAGCCCCACAAACCCCAGGCCCTGCGGCTGCCCGCCGGACGCGGGGCAGAGCTCAAGGAGCGCATGGAGCGGCTGGTGGAGGAGCTGCGGGTGGCCATTCCGGCGGCCTTCGAGAGCGAGGACTACCGCACCCGGCGGCAGATTATAGACGAGGAGTTCAAACAAAAGCAGCAGGCCAGCTTCGATGCCCTCCAGGCCGAGGCCAACCAGCAGGGCATCGCTATCATCCGTACCCCCATGGGCATGGGCCTGGCCCCGGTGCGCGAGCGCGAGATCATTACCCCCGAGGCCTTCGAGCAGCTCCCCGAGGAGGAGCAAAAGCGCATCCAGGAGGCCATGGAGGCCCTGCACCAGAAATTGCAGGCCATCCTGCAGCAGGCCCCACAGTGGGAGAGCGAGCGACGCCAGAAAATCCGCGAACTCAACCGCGAGGTGACCCGCCACGCCATTGCCCACCTGCTGAACGGGGTGCGCGAGCCCTACCACGACCTGGCCGAGGTACAGAGCTATCTGGAGGTGGTGGAGCAGGATCTGATTGAAAACGCGGGGCAGTTCCTGGCGAACCCCAGCGAGTCGGAGAACCCTTTAGAGGCGGCCCTGGGCAAGATGCTGGCCGACAGCCGCAGCTTCGACCGTTACCGGGTGAACCTGCTGGTGGACAACGCCGGCAGCCAGGGAGCCCCGGTGGTGGAGGAAGACCATCCTGCGCTTTCCAACCTGCTGGGCCGCATCGAGTACCGGGCCCAGCTCGGCAACCTGGTCACCGACTTTACCCTGATACGCCCTGGGGCGCTGCACCGGGCCAACGGGGGCTACCTGATTCTGGACGCCCGGCGGGTGCTGTTGCAGCCGTATGCCTGGGAGGAGCTCAAACGGGCTTTGCGGGCCAAAGAGATTCAGATTCGCTCGGTAAGCGACGTGCTGGGCCTCAGCAGCACCGTGACCCTGCAACCCGCCCCCATTCCCCTGCGGGTTAAGGTGATTCTGCTGGGGGATCGGCTGCTGTACTACCTGCTTTCGGCCTACGACCCGGACTTCCTGGAGCTCTTTAAGGTGGCCGCTGACTTCGAGGAGGCCCTGGAGCGCACCCCGGAAGGGGAGCAGGCCTATGCCCGCCTGATTGCTTCGCTGGCCCAGCGCGAACAGCTACGGCCCCTGGACAAGGAGGCGGTGGCGCGGGTGATTGAACACGGTTCGCGCCTGGCTGCCGATGCCCACAAGGTTTCGGCGGCCCTCGAGGCCCTCCTTGACCTGTTGCGCGAGGCCGACCACTGGGCGGCCCAGGCCCAGCACGAGGTCATAACCGCCCAGGACATCGAGCAGGCCATCGCCCAGCAGATCTACCGGGCCAGCCGCGTCCAGGAGCGCTTGCAGGAGGCGGTGCGGCGCGGCACCCTGCTGGTGGACACCAGCGGGGCCCGGGTGGGGCAGATCAACGGCCTCTCGGTGCTGAACCTGGGGGGCTACAGCTTTGGCCACCCCACCCGCATTACCGCCCGGGTGCGGCTGGGCAAGGGCGAGGTGGTGGACATCGAACGCGAGGTGGAGCTGGGCGGCCCCCTGCACTCCAAGGGGGTGCTGATTCTGGCCGGGTTCCTGGGCGAGCGCTACGCCCGCGAGCGGCCCCTCTCGCTCTCGGCCAGCCTGGTGTTCGAGCAGTCCTACAGTGGGGTGGAGGGGGATAGCGCCTCCATGGCCGAGCTGTGCGCGATTCTCTCGGCCCTGGCCCAGGTTCCCATCCGCCAGGGCATCGCCATCACCGGCTCGGTCAACCAGCACGGCCAGGCCCAGCCCATCGGCGGGGTCAACGAGAAGATCGAGGGCTTCTTCGAGGTCTGCCGCGATGCAGGCCTGAACGGTGAGCAGGGGGTAATCATCCCCCGCGCGAACGTCCAGCACCTGATGCTGCGCCCGGAGGTGGTGGAGGCGGTGGCCAGGGGGCAGTTCCGGGTCTGGGCGGTGGACTCGGTGGACGAGGCCCTGAGCATTCTGACCGGCCTCGAGGCCGGAGAGCGGGGCGCCGACGGGCGCTTCCCCGAGGGCAGCCTGAATGCCAGAGTGGAGGCCCAGCTGATGGCCTTTGCCGAGCAGGTGCGGGCCTTTGCCGCCCCGCCCGCAGGAGGGAACCCATGAGCAAGAGCCGCCGGGTCATTCTGGCCCTGGACGTAGCCGCCCGCGACGAAGAGAGCATCGCCGCCGCAGTGGAGCTGGCGGCCCGGCTGGGGGCCGAGGTGCTGGGGCTGTTCCTGGAAGACCCCCGCCTGTTGCGCTGGGCCGACCTGCCGGTGGCCAGGCAGGTCAGCCCCTGGGGGAAGGCCCTGGAGGAGGTGCGCCTGGAGGCCCAGCTCCAGGCCCTGGCGGCCCAGGCCCAGGCCGCCCTCGAGCAGGCCGCCCGCCGGCTGGGGGTGGCCTGGAGGGCCCAGGTGCTGCGGGGGGAGCCCGAACGGGCCCTGAGCGAAGAGATTCCGCAAGAGGATATATGGGTCATCGGCACGGCAGGCCGGGTAATGGGTTTGACGGTGCCGACCCCCTCCGCGCTGCGCCTGGTACTGCCCGAGGCGGCCCGGTGGGTGCTGTTGCAGCCGCGCGGGAGGGCCTTCCGGCATCCGATGGTAGTCCTGCACCCCCAGGCCCGGCAGCCCGAAGCCGTGCTGGACGCGGCCCTGGCCTGGATGGAGAGCCGCACCGAACCTCTAACGGTTCTGATGCTGGGGCCTGGCAGCGAGCTGGCAGCCCGGGTGCAGGCCTGGCAGGTGCGGCAGGGGGTTCTGGTTCGGCCGATGCACCTGGGGGCGGCCACCCTGGAACAGCTCGCACAGGTCTTCGAGCGCAGTGGCTGCGACGGGCTGGTGCTGGGGGCCGACCTGCCCCTGCTGGAAGGGGAGGGGCTTTCGCAGTTGCTGGCGCTGTCCCGCGCTCCGGTGCTGTTGGTGCGATGAAAAACGCCGAGATTGCCCGGCGGTTTCAGGAGATGGCCGAGATGCTGGCCTTCCTGGGCGAGAACCCCTTTCGGGTGCGGGCTTACGCCCAGGCTGCCCGCACCCTGGCCGACCTCGAGGCCCCCATCGAGGCACTGGCGGCCCAGGGAACCGAAGCCCTCGAGGCCCTTCCGGCCATTGGCCCAGACCTGGCCGCCAAAATTCAGGAATATTTGCGCACCGGTGACATCCAGGCCCACGCCCGGCTGGCCCGCCAGGTGCCCCCTGGGGTGCTGGAGGTGCTGCGGGTGCCGGGGGTGGGGCCCAAAACCGCCAGGCTGCTGTGGGAACGGCTGGGGGTGGACTCGCTGGCCAAGCTCGAGGCCGCCCTGACCTCGGGCCAGGTGCGGAGGTTGCCCGGTTTTGGCGAGAAAAAACGCCAGCATCTGCTGGAAAACCTGGCCCTGGCCGAGGCCGCTACCCAGCGCAGGCCCCTGGGCGCGGTGCTGGGGCAGGCCAGGGATCTGCTTCGTCAGGTGCGGGCCCAGCCGGGGGTGGTGCAGGCCGAGGTGTGCGGCTCGCTCCGGCGCTACCGCGAGACGGTGGGCGACCTCGATTTTCTGATTGCCACCCTAAAGCCTGCCGAGGTGCTGGCGGCCCTGGTGCGGTTGCCGGGCATTGCCGATGTGGAGGCGGTGGGGGAGAACCGGGCCACGGTCTTTTTGCTGGAAGGCTTGCAGGTAGACTTCAAGACCGTACCCCCGGCGGCCTGGGGGAGCGGCTTGCAGTACCTGACCGGCTCCAAGGCCCACAGCATCAAGCTGCGAACCCTGGCCCAGAAGCAGGGCCTCAAGCTCAACGAGTACGGGGTCTGGCGGGGAAAGGCCCGGGTTGCAGGTGAGGACGAAGAAGGGGTCTACCGGGCCCTCGGTCTGCCCTGGATTCCACCCCCCTTGCGGGAGGACGGCGGTGAAATCGAGGCGGCCCTGGCCGGACGGCTGCCCCGGCTGGTGCAGCTCGAGGAGGTTCGTGGCGACCTCCAGGTGCACTCCCGGTGGTCGGATGGCAAGGCCAGTTTGCTCGAGCTGGCCCGCGCCGCAGGCAAGCTAGGCTACGAATACCTGGCCGTCACCGACCACTCCCAGAGCCTCAAGATAGCCCATGGGGTGCCGCTTCACCAGGTGCAGGCCCGTTTGCAGGAGATTCGCAAGGTCAACGAACAAACCGGCGGCAAGCCCTACTTGTTGGCCGGGGCCGAGGTGGAGATCGGAGCCGATGGCTCGCTGGACTACCCCGAGGAAGTGCTGTGGGGCCTCGAGGTGGTGCTGGTGGCGGTGCACTCCCACTTCCAGCTAAGCCCTGCGCAGCAGACCCGGCGCCTCCTGCGGGCGCTGGAACACCCTGCGGTGCACATCCTGGCCCACCCCACCGCCCGCATGTTGGGCCAGCGTAAGGGCCTGGAGGCCGACTGGGAGAAGATTTTCCGGCGGGCTAAGGCCCTCGGGAAGGCCCTGGAGATCAACGGATACTACGACCGTATGGATCTGCCCGACACCCTGGCCCGGCAGGCCGGGGGCCTGGGCCTGTGCTTTTCCCTCGCCACCGATGCCCACCAGCTCGACCACCTGCGCTTCATGGAGCTGGCCGTGGGCACCGCCCAGCGGGCCTGGCTGGGGCCTGGGCAGATTCTCAACACCCGTCCCCTGGCGGCCCTCCTGGACTGGCTTCGGGCGGTGCGGGGGTAAGGGGGTAATGGGCCGGTAACGCCGAAGGCCCAGGCTGAACTGGGAGGAAGGCATGATTACCCTTTGCCTGACCGGCGACCTGATGCTGGGCCGCCTGGTGAACGAGGCCCTGCTGCGCTACGGGGCGGCCTATCCCTTTGGCAATGTGCTGGAGGTGTTTCAACGGGCCCATCTGCGGGTGGTGAACCTCGAGTGTGTCATCTCCGACCGGGGCCGGCCCTTTAGCCGCTGGGAAAAGGCCTTTCACTTCCGCGCCCATCCCCGGGCCCTCGAGGCCCTCAAGCTGGCCCGCATAGACTGCGTGGTGCTGGCTAACAACCATGTGCTGGACTACGAAGAGGAAGCCTTCTTGCAGATGCTGGAACTGCTTGAAGAATCCCACATCCCCTACGTGGGGGCCGGGCGCAACCTGGCCGAAGCCCGCCGCCCGGTGCTGTTGTCGGTGGGGGAGTACACGGTGGGGGTGGTGGCCTTCACCGACAACGAGCCAGGCTGGAAGGCCGGCCCCCACACCCCCGGCACCTACTACCTGCCCGTCGCGCCGGAATCGCTGCCGGTACTTCGCGAGCAGATAAGCCAGGCCCGCGCCCAGGGGGCCGACTGGGTGGTGGTCTCGGCCCACTGGGGGCCCAACATGCGCCTCTACCCCCCGCCCCACTTCCGGGCCTTTGCCCATGCGCTCATCGAGGCCGGGGCCGACGTATTCCACGGGCACAGCGCCCATGTTTTCCAGGGCCTCGAGGTCTACCGGGGCAGGCCCATCCTCTACGACTGCGGCGAGTTCGTGGACGACTACGCGGTAGACCCGGTGCTGCGCAACGACTGGGGCCTGCTGTACACTCTTAAGCTCGACAAACGCATTCGAGAAGTGGAGCTGACGCCCCTCTTCATTGATAACTGCCAGGTCAACCTGGCCACCGGCCCCACCTGGGAGGCCATCGCCGAACGGGTGCAGATGCTCTCGGCGGAACTGGGCACCCCCGTCTCGCGCGAAGGGGCGCGGCTTTGGGTGGCTTGCTAAAGGAGTTAACCATGCGCCAGCCCGCACGCTTTCCTCGGGCCCCTACCCCCTACGTTGTAGGGGAGGAACGAAAAGGCATCTGATCCGGCTTATGCCAGACACAGCATAGTCCATAGCTTAGCCGCGACAATTGACACTTCTGTACGGGTATTTGTACGACTGTACATGCATCGCGAGCATCCGCAGGATGCGAAGCCATCCAGTTCACTCTGCCCAGCCAACCGTTTGGCAATCCTCTTCTGGGTTGCTTCGTCGGCCTTGGGCCTACTCGCAAGGTTTTTCGGCTCAAATGCAGGCTGGGTTTGGGAACTTCAAAAAGCTGGCTTGTCTCTAGCGCAATAGGTATTCAACCAGCAGCCGGCCCAGCACCCGACGCAAGCGAGGATAGCGGGCCAGCAGCCAACCCAGCAATAAAGCCAGGCCCAGCGTCTCGTTGGGGTGCTGCTCGGCCCAGCCTACACTTTCCTGGTCAAAACGCCGGGCGGCCTGTTGCAGTCGGGCCCTGGTCTCTGTGCGGTCTGGGGGTTGGTCAGATGCACTGCCCATAGGCATTTCCACAATCCACTGGCCAGGGTTAGCGAAGCATACTTCGGGCCCGCCACCACAACCCTGCGGCTAACAAAAGCGACAGCAGGCTGACCAGCAAAGCCGCCAGGGGTGGGGCTATCAGGCTGCTGAACCACAGATAAGCCGCCCACAGAAGAACCAGCAACCCGCCCAGTACCAGCAGGCCAGCCACTACCAACACAAGAAGCGCGCTCACCACGCGCAGAAAGCCCATCCGCAGTGAGCGCGCCTCGGCCTCCAGCACATCCAGGAGGCTCAGCAAGACCTCAACTATTCCCGCCACACCCGGCGCCCCATCAGCGCCCGCCGCTCGGTGAACCAGCCCGCCAGGAGACCTACACCAAAAGCCGCCAGCACGCTCAGGAAGGGACGTTCTTCGATGCGATGTTCCACATTGTGAATGATCTTGTCGCCCCGTTCGCGGACGGTATCAAAGGTATGGAACATCTCTTCGCGCAGGTGCTTGCTCTCGTCTTTCAGGTTGACGCGCATGGCCTGGGCCAGCTCACTCAAGTCTTTGCGAAGCAAGGTCAGGTCGTTGCGGATATCTTGCAACTCTCTAGTCACGTTGGGTTCCATGATGGCCATAACCACCTCCTTGATGGGCTTTCTTTGCAAACTTAAACCTACTCCTAACGCTATGGGGCAGGTGTCCCGAGTGGCTCGAGATTGGACGGGTAGTAGGTAATGCCCTGGTGACATCTACTTCAGGACAAACTCAGTTGACCTTGCATACCTCCTGGGGTTCTTTCCCGAGGCTGCCTACAGGTTGGTTGAGCTTCTGGCCGGGATGGCTGTGCTAAACAGGTGCGTCTGCCGAGGCGCACAACAATCCCTTCCCGGGTGTTCAAGGTAAGGGACACGTAACCCTTCCTCGGCGGGCTATACTGAAAGTGCCGGATACCGCAGCTCGAGCGGTTTGCTCGAGATTCAGATCAGTTCGGGGCTCTGATAGCCCGGTGGCTTCGTCTCACTCGGATATTCGGGAAAGGAGGTGGCCATGTTCTTCTGGAAGTTTAGCGACGGAACCACCGTGTACAGCCATGCACGGGTGGAGGGGGGAAGCCCTTTTGCCGAGCATCTGCGGCGAGAACTGGTCAGCCTGGTGTATGGATGTGGCCCGCTGGTCTGGCTGGTTCCCGGTGCCCATGCAGTTGAACTCGACCCCTGTTCCGACGAGCTGCTGGCATTGTGGCTCCAGCAGGAGGCCAGAGGATATGGCCTCACCATCACCGAGACCGATTTCGCCCCCACCCATCCTGCCGTGGGCGGGCCTGCTGGAGGTAGCCGTGGTCAGGTGGCCTTGTAGTTACCCGGCCTGCCGAATGGTGCCTGGGGACAAACACCCCTTGGCGGGGTTGCCACACAGGGCTACCCTGAGGATGCAAGGAGGTAAGTCGGCAACGGCTTTCCTTCTTCCCACCTCAGCAGCCTCTTCTCAAGGGAAAGGTCGCTGAGGTGTTTGCTTGAGGCGAGTGGAGGTGGCTATGTATCAACGCATTCTGTTGCCCATAGATGGCTCACCCCCTAGCGAGCACGCGGCGGCAGTGGGGCTGGCCCTGGCCAAGCGGCTGGGGGCCTCGGTGGTGCTGGTGCACGTCATTGAGCCGCAGCGATACCGTGAGCTGCGCGATGTGCAGGAAGCCCTCGAGCGGGCCCGCACGGTGGGTCGGGCTTTGCTCGAGCAGTGGGAGCGCAAGGCCAGCCGGGCCCAGGTGTCCTGTGCCACCCAGCTCACCAGCACCGAACCCGAGAGCAGGCCCGGCGTGGCCGAAGCCCTGGTGGATGCCGGGGTGGCCCACGGCTGCGACCTGGTGGTGATGGGCACGCATGGCCGCACGGGGCTGCCCCGCGTCTTGCTGGATAGCGTGGCCGAGCGGATGGCCCGCCTGGCCCCGATGCCCCTCTTGTTGACGCAGGGGGATGATGCCAAACCCACCCTGTTCAAGCGCATTCTGGTGGCTATTGACGGCAGCTCTTACAGCGATCTGGCCCTGCAACATGCCGATGCACTGGCCGGAGCGCTGAAGGCCCGACTCTCGGTGGTGTATGTGGTGCCCGACCTGACCCAGCTCTATGTGAGTGCGGGACGGGCCTGGATGTTTACCGACCAGACCCAGCTCCAGGCCCAACTGGCCCAGGAACAGGCCCGCCTGCGCGAGCAGGGCGAGTTCATCTTGCAAGAAGCCATCCAGCGCTGTGAGCACTGCAAACAGGCCCACGCGGTGCTGCGTGAGGCCGGACGTCACCTGATTGGCGAGCGCATCCGCGAGGTGGCCGAGGAAGAGAAGGCCGAACTGATCGTGATGGGCACCCACGGACGCACCGGGCTGCGCAAGCTCTTGCTGGGCAGCGTGGCCGAGGATGTGGCCCAGCAGGCCCGCCAGCCGATTCTGCTGGTACGCAACCCGGCGGCCCTGACCCACCCCGACGAGGCCCACCTGCCCCCGCCAGGGGAACGCTGAGTGACCTCACGGCAAACCTGCTTTGAAACGAACAAGGAGGAGCCATGTATCGCCGAATCCTGATTCCCACCGATGGAAGCGCCCCCAGTGAGGCTGCGGTCAAGATAGGCCTCGAGTTGGCCAAAAGCCTGGGCGCCGAAGCTACCTTGCTGTACGTGGTGGAGCCGGTGGTGGCCCGCATCCTGATTGGGCCTGAAACCATTCCCTACTACCCCGAGCTCTCCCGCGACCTCGAGGTGGCGGGCAAGCAGGCCCTGGAACGGGCCGAAGGGTTTGCTCAGTACCTGGGGGTTTCGGCCAGAACCGAGCTCAAGCAGGGCAACGCCGCTCAGGTGATTGTGGAAGAGGCCGCCGGGCACGACCTGGTGGTGATGGGCACCCACGGGCGCAGCGGGCTGGATCGGCTTCTGCTCGGTTCGGTCACCCAGAAGGTCTTGCAGCGCAGCCCCAAGCCGGTGCTGGTGGTGCGCCACCCTGGGGAGGAGGCCACATGAACAAGCGCGGACTATCCACCCAGGAGGCGGTGAATCGGCTGGCTCGCTACGGCCCCAACACCCTGCCTGAGCAGCCGCCAGAACCCCTCTGGCGGCACTTTTTGCGCCAGTTTAGAAGCCCGCTGATCTACACTCTTGTGGATTCTTCTGGCCAGTGCGGGGTTGCTGCTCACCCCGGTTCTGGAACCGCTGCGTACCGTGCTGGGCCTGACCCCCTTGCCCTGGGTGGCCTGGGCTCTGGTAGCGGTAGCGCTCTCGTTGAGCTGGGCTTTTGCCATGCTCATGGTGGCCTGGTTACGCCGTCATGAGAGAGAACACCGGTGGGAGGCGAGGCAGGTGGGAGGTGCCCCATGAAAGCCAGGGAGATTATGGCCAGATCCATCGTTACTGTCTCGCCCCAGACGCCCTTGGTGGAGGTGGCCCAGAAAATGCTCGAGCACCGCATAGGCTCCGTGCTGGTGGTGGATGGCGAAGGCCGATTGAGGGGCATCATCACCCAGGGCGATTTTTGCCGCCACCCTGGGCGGATGGTGCCTTTTTCCCTGTTCGAGAGCGCCAATGTACTGAGCAACTGGCTCTACCCCGACCAGGTGGAGCGGGTTTACAAGGCAGCCCGCAACCTGCGGGCCCAGGACATCATGCACGCCCCGGTGGTCACGGTCTCGCCCGAGGCTTCGCTCAAGCGGGTGCTGGCCCTGATCCTCAAGCACGACATCAACCGTATCCCGGTGGTGCGCCGGGGCAAGGTGGTGGGCATCATCTCCCGCTACGACCTGCTCCGGGTGATGCAACAGGAGCACGCCACATGAGCCGAACACAAAGTGCAAAGCGCCAGAGCTATCGTCCCGAACGACTGATTTTTGAAGTTGCCGCTCTGCGATTGGTGGACTGGTAAGCAGGTAACCGGGATGCCTCCAATGAACCTATCTTCCGCCCTTGACTTGTAGAAAGGAGACTTATGCTCAGCAAAGCGCAAATTGATTACCTCAGAGCGACCATTGCGCCGCATCCGGCCCCGCTGCTCTCCTTGTACCTGGGGGTGAACCCGGCCAACCCCGACAACAGCGGCAAGGCCTACGTGCTGCGGGCCCGGGAGGCCCTCGAGCGCCTCGAGGTGCCGCCAGCCCTTAGCAAAAAAGTGCTCGAGCGCCTGCAACACTACATCCCCCAGGGCCGTACCCGGGCGCTCTTTGTGGCCGAGGATTTGTTTGAAGACTACCACCTGCAGGTCGAGCTGCCCCTGCTCGAGTCCCGCGCGGGGGTGGAAGCCCACTGGGGGCCGCCTTATTTGGCCCCGTTGCTCTTTGCCCTCGAGGAGTACCAGCGCTACGGCGTGGTGCACATGGATCAGGAGCGCCTGCGGCTGTTCGAGGTATTCCTGGGCGAGATTGAAGAAGTGGCCGATGCCTTCCGGCTGCTGGACACCCACAACTGGCGCTACCTGGGCGAAGACCGCACTGGCACCCCCGGGCGCAGCGCGGCTCCGGCCAGCAGCCCGGTAGGGGTAGCGGCGCGGGGCGGTTCGGGCAAAGATCATTACCAGCGGCGGGTGGACGAGTGGAGCCAGCGCTTCTTCCGCGAGGCCGGTATCATCCTGCAGCAGCAGATGGCCGAGCGTGGCCTGGAGCGGCTGATTCTGCTGGGGATGCCCGAGGAAGCCCGGCAGGCCCTCCCCAGGCCGGTAGCCGAAAAGGTAGTGGCCCTGCTGCCCCCGCTGCACACCGCGACCCCCAGCCCGGCAGAGGTGCTCAAAACCGTCTCGGCGACCATCGAAGCGGTGGAGCGACAAGAAGAAGAAGCCCTCCTCTCGCAGGTGCGGGAGAAAGGGGTGGGGGGCCTCGAGCAGGTGCTGAGCCTGCTGCAGGAAGGGCGCTTGCAGTACCTGCTGGTGCCCTGGCATCTGCAGGAAAAGGCCTGGCGCTCTGCCGATGGCTGGGTTGGCAGCAGCCCCCAGGCCGCCCAGGCCCACGGCCCCGGCCAGCCAGTAGAAGAAGTTGAACTCAAGCGGGTGCTGCCCGAGCTGGCCGCCCGCTATAGCACCAGGCTCGAGTTTGTCCATGCCGAAGTTGCGGAGCGCTTGCAGCAGGAGCTGGGCGGTCTGGCCGGTATGCCCCGCTGGTAATCCTCTAGCGACGGAGGCCTACCAGATATACCGCCCCCCAGGCCTTGTAGCGGCTCTCGAGCACATCCTGCCGCACCGCCCCGCTTTGCAGCCGGACGGTTCGGTACACCCGTACCAGCGCCCCCTCGGCGGCAAAGTCAATCTGCCGACGGTATCCGGCGGGCAGGGTGGCGTCGTAGATGTAGCGGGTGGGCAGGGGAGGGGTGCGCCAGAGTATCACCGGCCCCCGCCAACTGACTTCGCGGTCTTTTGTGCCAAAGAAGCGAAAGGTCAGGTTCTGGCCCTGGATAGAGGTCTGGATGAGCAGGTGGGCCGGGGTATCGTTTTTGAAGCGCAGATCCTTGGGCGGGGCGGTGGTGGCGTCGAGGCCGGTGGGTTTGTAGTAGCCCACCTGATAGCTGTGGGGGTGGCGTTCCACGATGGGCAGGCCGCTAAAATAAGCCGCCCGAAAGAGCGTGGTGCAGACCTGGCAGACCCCACCCCCCACATCCCACACGGTTCGGTCGCCCCGGATCACCCAGGCTTTCTGGTAGCCGGTGGCGGGCGTGACCGGCCCCAGCGCCCGGTTGAACGAAAACACCGTGCCAGGAGGTATTTGGACGCCATCGAACCGGGCAGAAGCCAGCCGAATGTTGTGAACCCGGCTGGGCAGCGAACCCGCAAAGTTGGTGGTTCCCTCGCCCACCAGCTCCACGATGCCGCGCTGCCACAGGTCGTGGACGCTAGGTCTGGGCTGCTCTACCGTCACGGGCAATATAAAAGAGGACTTGCCCGCCTCGAGCGCAGCCCGGTAGGCCCGCCGAACAGCATCGGCATCCAGGCGATACCCCAGTTTCTGGACGGCCATCCAGCCCTTGTGAGGCTCGAAGATAAAACGCGCTGGGCGTGCCGGGCGGCTCAGTTGACTAATCAACGGCTCGAGGGCGGCCTCGCTTGGGATGGGGTAGTGCCGGGTTCCGATGTACTCCACCACTTGTCCCTTCTCCAGCACCTGTTCCCGCACCACCAAAACTGCCTCGAGTTCGGCCCAGGCCAGCGAGAGCAAGCTGAATAGAGCGACCAGCGCACGCATGACTCCCTCCCAAACCCCTCATGGCTCACCCTCAAGCTAGCTTTCCAGGATTACCAGGGCATTACCCCGGGGAGGGCAGTAATCACCCGCTAATGCCCGCCCACCAGGGTGAGCGCTGGAGGGGGTGGTTATGGCCAGGCCAGGCTTTTATCGTTTTCCCCTTTCCCTCTCCCCCTGTGGGAGAGGGTGGCGACACCGTCGGTTAAGTTGCGCCAGTATGAGGTTTAGAGATGAATTCAGACTGCGCCAGAAAACCATGCTCCGGGCGCAATACCCGAGTGATTTTCGATCATCCCATTAGCCAAAACACAGGCGGGAGGTACTTAGCTTGGCGCTCATTTTGCCGAACAGGACACTTCTGATAGCAACCCGGTGTTGCCGGGTGAGGGGGCTGCAACCAATGCTTCCAAGCAAATGATAAGAGCCTGATGGCCAGGGTTGCGCTCGAGCACCTGACCAGGTGCTTTGATGTGGGGCGGCCTTCAAGTCTATGGAGCCGAGGCCAAGGCAGTTGAACTCGTCAACGTCCTCGAGCACGGCGAAGAACCCGCCGACCCTGGCTTGCGAACCCGACTGCCCATGTTGCGCGATATTGACCGCCACCACGGCAAGCTGGCCCTCGAGCAAGCCACCGCCCTGGCCCGGAAGCTTGGGGTCGCGCGCAAGGCCCTCCAGCCCACCGGCTTGCCCGAGCAGCTCATCATGCAGAAAGCCCCGGACTTCGACCTGATTGCCTTGGGCAGCCACGGGCGCAGCAGCCTGAGGCGCTGGATGATGGGCTCGGTGGCAGAAGGGGTGGTGCGCCGCTGCCAGACCCCAGTGTTGGTGGTGCCCTGTCCAGAAGCCTGAAGCAACACATCTCTGTTTTTTGCAGAAGAGCAGGAGATCAGTGCCGCAGCAGGCGCACAACCTCCACAATGGCCTTGGTATCGCCCTGGCCTTTGGCAAGGTCGGCTCGGCACTCCTCCAGATAGGTCTCGAAGATCAGGTCGCCGGTGGCTTCCAGGGCGCTTTTGATACCTGAGAGCAGGGTCAGAATCTCGCGGCAGTCGCGGTCTTCCTCAACCATCTTTTGCAGGCCCCGTACCTGCCCCTCGAGCCGCTTGAGGCGGTTCAGCACACGGGCACGGGCCTCGAGGTTGTGTTTTTTGCTGCTGGCAGCGCTCATAGCGTATCCCCAGGGGGTATCGTACACCAAGACCGCTTTTCTTCCAACGTTCTCCTGGAGCGGTTCCCACGAATACCCCACACAGCATCCTTTGGAAGCTATGGCGTGTGGGGTAATTTACGCTGCATCGCGTGTAGCGTAAATGTGGGAAACGCGATGGGCGTATGGAATCCACGGCCCGAAGCAGAAGAGGTCTCTGGTGACCTGCTATCAGCCATCAGCCAGGTGCGTAAGCGCTAGTTGAGCTGCTGCAAAAGCTGCTCGAGCTGAGCCCGGTTGACAGGCCCCAGGTGACGGGCCATGACCTGCCCATCGGAGCCAATCAGCAAGGTGGTGGGCAGCCCACTCACCTGAAAGGCCCTTTGCAAACCGGCAGTGTCCAGGAAGACCCGCGCCTTTAGCCCGTTCTGCTGCAGGAAGCTTTGAATGGCCCCTGGGTCTTCCCCTGCGTTCAGGAGCACGATGGGATAGCCCTTCTGCTGGTACTCCACCAGCAGGGGCATCTCGGCCCGGCAGGGAGGGCACCAGGTAGCCCAGAGGTTGACCAACATGGGCCTGGGCAGGTCTGCAAAACGCACCTCGCTGGGGTGGGACTGGCCGGCCTCGAGGTACTGTAGCACCTGGGTCTCGAGGGCCGGTTTGCTGGCCGATGGGGCCGGACGGGTGAGGCCATACTGCAGTCCCAGCGGTAAAAAAGCCACGGCCAGCGAGGCCGCCCCCGGAACCAGCAAGCGGGTTGCTTCCCGCTTGAGCAGGAAAAGCGCTGCCAGGGCCCCGGCTGGAAACCCCACCCACCAGTTCCAGCCTCCGCTGCGGATGTCTAGAACGCCGAGCAAAGCGGCTCCAACATTGGGCCAGGTAGACAGATGTTCTACGGCGTAGCCCACTCGAGCCGCCAGCACCGCCACCAGCAACACCCACCAGGCTTTCCCCTCCACCCCCTGACGCGCGGCCAGCCAGGTAAAGGCCAGAATGCCGAGCAGCAGGGCCAGGTTGGGCCAGCTCAGGGCCAGAGGGCCCAATAACAGAGCATCCGGGGTCAGTTTCATCGGCTATACACCATCCATCCCAGAAGAATCAGCACCAGCCAGGGCATCAGCTTGCACAACGAGACCCCGCGCAACCGGCAGGACAACCAGCCGCACAGGCGCTCCATTCCGGCCCTGGTTGTTCGCAGCATATCCACGCTGGATATTATACCCCAGGGGGATATAAAGCGCAAACTGTGCTTCAGGGGTAGATATGCGCCCTGTTTTGCTTGTAATGGTGGGGGGTATGCATTTGCCAATAGTCAAAAGCCAAAGGGCAATGGGGGTATCGGATTGTTGGCCCTCGGCCCTGCCTGATGGACTCTTTAGCGCATCTGCGCGGTCAGGGTGAAGGTCAGGCTGGCCCCACCCTCGAGCCGCAAGGTAATGGGCACTTTCTGCCCTTCGGCCAGGGGCCTGGGGTTCTTTTCGCGTAAGCCGTAGAGCATCAGGTGGTAGCCACCGGGCAGAATCTTGAGGCGGCCCCTGGCCGGTACGGTCAGGGCCTCTACCCGCCGCATGGCCGAAAGGTCGAGGTGCTCGTCGTGGCCGCTGTGGGTAGTCTGGTGAAACTCGACCCGGGTGGCGATGGGGGTGCTGGCCCCCACAATCTTCAAGGGCTTGTCGGTGGGGTTGTAGAGCACCATATAAGCGGCGGTGATGTTCCCCGGCACCCGCCGTACCCAGCCTTCCTCGAGCCTTAGCGTGGGCTGGGCCAGGGCCAGACCGGCAAACAGAACAGCGACTAACGCACGCATCCAGCTCATTATCTATCCCTCCTCGCAAAGCGCCAAGCGGCCCCCAAAAACCCCAGCCCCACCGCCAGCAGGCCCGCCGCCACCGGCAGAAGCCCCCCCGTGTAACCCAGAAACTCCTTGAGCAGGTAGCCTGTCGATCCCACCAGCACCGGGGCCTGAAGGGCGTACAGAAGCCCCACCCGAAAGAGTTCCAGGGGGTTCAGGAGCACCGCAGGCAGCAGGAAGCGTTCCAGGGGATACGCCCGCAGGGCCACCGCCAGCCCGATCACCAGGGGGTCGTAAGCCAGTACCAGAACGCCCCAGAGCAAGAGCCCCAGGCCCAGGGCCCGGGAGGGCTCGAGGCCCGCCCCCACCCAGCCCGCCCACGCCACCCAGAGCCACAGCAGGCCCAACCCAGAGAGCAGCAGGAGCCCTGCCGCCGGCCACCCCAGCCCCAGGAGCCCCGCTGCCAGCGCCAGCCCGGTCAGAACGGGCAGACTCAGGCCCAGCCCCACCCCCCAGACCCCCGCCAGGTAGAGCCGGGCCGGGCTCTGGGGCATGCCAGCCCAGAAGGCCCAGTCCTCTCGGGGGGTGAGCAGGGGCAGCGTCAGGGCCAGCACAAAGGGAGGTAGCAGCAGCGCCAGCGAAGCAAAGAGCGAGACCACCGCCACCGCTTCGCCCCGGCCTGCAAACGCCAGGGCCAGCAGGGGCAGCAGGCCCACCGGCGCAAAGGCCCAGGGGTTGCGCAGGAGGGCCTTGGCGTAAAGCGGCAAAAGGGCGTTCATCGTCCGTAACCCGGCACCCAGGCCTGCTTGCGCCCTCGAGCCAGCAGCTCGTTCCAGCGCAGCTTCTCGCCGGCGTGCTGGGGCCGCTCCTTCAGGTAATCCTCGAGTTCCCTGGCACTCTTGAAGGCCAGGAGCCCCACCCCCATGGGGGTGCGGATACGCTCATTGAAGAGGAAGTGGGCCTGTTCCGCCTGCAAAAAACGGGCCTCTCTGCGCTCGGAGGCGGCAAAGTCGGCCACATACATCTCTTTGGGGGTGGCCTGGGGGCCGCCATAACCCAGCACGTGGTCGAGCAGGCAGCCCACGTCGTCGTACTGGAACACCTTGCCGGTGGTGGAGACCATTTGCGCGGCGTAGCGGGCGTCCAGAATGGTCATGTTGCAGTAGGGGCAGGCATCCACGCCCACCCGCAGGGGCCGGGCCGCAGCCAGCGCCGGTTGCAGCACGCCAAAGCCCAGGGGCAGGGCCAGCAGTCCTTTGATGACGGTGCGTCGCTTCATAGGGGTTCCTTGCAGGGCCGGGAGCGCATCAACCCCCGGCCCAGGAGTCCGGGTTTACTTGAGCAAGCCCGCGTGCTTGGCCAGCAGGCTTACCAGGTTCATTTCGGGCAAGGGGGCCAGATCCAAGAGGGTCTGCCAGTCCAGGATGCGGGTGCGGCCTAAGTCGGGGTTCCGGCGGATAAAGACCTCGGCCTCTACCTTTGAGCTGAACGCGGCCACCTTGGCATCCATCACCACCCAGCCGCGCTTCTCGCCCCACAGATAGACGGCCTGGCGGGCGGGTAGCAGCCGCACGGCCTCGGAGCCTTTGGCGGGGTCGTAAAGGCCCCGGTCGGCCACGTAGAAGGTGGTGCCCACCCCGTCGCGCAGGCCGTAGACCCAGGCGTAGTTGACCATGCAGGCAATGGACTCAAAGTGGATGGCGTCCATCCCCTTTTGCGGTTCCTTAAGGGCAATCTGGCTGTAGGTCTGTTCGAAGAAGCCCGGGTTGAAGGTGCGGCCCATCCAGGCACCGGGGGCCGGGGTCTTGAGGGGCATCTCGCAGAAGGCGCAGGTGCCCTTCTCCCAGGGGATGGTTTTGGCCGGGATGGTCTCGAGGCTCGCCGGAGCTGCGGGCTGCGTGGGCTGCATCTGCTGGGCCAGGGCCTGCGAGAGCCCAGCCGAGGCGCCTAAAGCCGAAAGCATCTTGATCACTTCACGACGGTTCTTGTACATAGTTCACACTGCCTTGTTCAACCACCTGGCCGTGTTCCAGCCGTACAAACTGATCGGCCAGGCGCGAGATTTCTTCTTGTCGGTGGGCCGATAAGATCACCAGCCCGCCCATGGCGAGGTGGGTGGCCATCCAGTCTTGCAAACGCTCCAGACCCTCGGTATCCAGGGCCGAGGCGGGCTCGTCCAGCAGCCACAGCGGGGGATAGCCCATCAGCCCGGCGGCCAGCGCCAGCCGCTGCCGCCAGCCACCCGAGAGCTGGGCTACGGGGCGCTTGAGGTGGGCCCCCAGGCCCATGCGCTCGGCGACCTCGGCTTTGTCCTCGAGGGTTGCGCCTTTGAGCTGGCGGGCCGCTTCCAGCACCTCTTCCACCCGCAGAGTGGCGGGAAAGGTCAGGTGCTGGGGGATGTAGGCCCGCGCACGCGCGGCCCCCAGGCTGCGGGGGTCGTGCCCGAAGAGCCGTACCGTACCGCCATCGGCTTTGAGCCGCCCGGCCAGCAGGCCCAGCAGGGTGCTCTTGCCGGCCCCGTTGGGGCCCAGGAGGGCCAGGCTGCCCGCCGCCAGGCGCAGGTGGACATCCGCCAGACGACCTTTTTTGTGCAGCGCTACCACCTCAACCATAAACCTCCCAACAGGCTCAACAGGGCCAGCCCCAACAGGCCGGGGGCCACAGATATAGCAGGCGGTGTGACGGGTCGGGCTTCCGGGTCGGCCAGGGCCAGGAGCCGAAGCCCCGGCACCTTGGCCTCGGCGGCCTCCCAGAGCATCACCCCCGGTGAAAGGGCAAAAAGGCTCAGGTCGGGCTGGCGGGTGCTCAAAAGCGAGAAACTGCTGCTGGGCAGATGCGGCACCGGCAGCGGGGCGGCCCGGTCGAAGGCGTTGCCCCGGAGGCTCACCCTGGCCTTGGGGTCGTCTACCGCCACATCTTGCAGATTGCCCACAAAGACGTTCTCTGTCGCCAAAAGGCTGTTCTGGTCGGTGTCGCGGGCGAAAAAGAGGGCGGTGCCGTTGCGGTCAAAGTGATTCTGCTCGAGGAGGGTATCCCTCGAGTCCAGCGACAAAAGCCCGATGGTACTCTCTACGAAGCGATTGTTCTTGAGCACCGCTTTCCATTCCTCTTGCAGCAACAGCCCGTAGCGCAAAGGCCCCACCTCCCGGGCAAAGGTGTTGTGCTTCACCCGGTTCTCGGCCCCGTGCATGAGGGCCGAGCCCACCCGGTTGCCCTGGCTGTGGTTGCCCCGAACCTGGGCCTGGTAGGTAAACATCAGGTGCAGCCCGTAGCGTTCCCCGGCTTCCACCCGGTTGCCCTCCACCACCACCCGTTCGCCGTACTCCACATACAGGTTGTCCAGGAAGCCCTGAATCCGGTTGCCCCGCAGCACCACCTCGTCGCTGCGGTAGGTTTGCAGGCCGGGGGCTGCTTGAGTGCCCCCCAAATCGCAGTTTTCCACCACCGCTCGGTTGGATTGCTCGACCCGGATACCGCCCGTGACCCCTCGAGCCCGCAGGCCCCGCACCACGCAGCCCTCGCACTGGTGCAGCGCCACGGCCGCATCGGGCTCGTAGAAGTCGTCTCCCTTGCCGGTGTTTCGGATCTCCAGGTTCTCCACCACAACTCCCGGCGCCGAGAGGGTGAGGGCGGTGCCCTGGCCCCCGCCGTCCAGCACCGCGCCGGGCCGGGCTACCAGGCGCACACCGGGGGTGGTGATGCTCCAGGGGCCCTGGTGCACACCGGCTTCCAGCACCACGGTCTGGCCGGGGTACAGGGGGGGCAAAGGGGCAGGGGGGTAAAGCACCAGCATAAAGACGCTGCGTGTTCAGCGAAGGGAGGGGTTGGAATGGGGTACTCGGGTGGCCGCAGGTTCAATCTAGCCGCGACCTTCGTAACCTGCGAAGGTCGGATTCAACCACTTTCAGGCAACCTGGGGCGGCCCCCGGTTCAGTAGGGGAAAAACCGCGCTCAGATGAAGTTTTTGTGGCTGTTGCAGGCCTCTTGTGCCAAGGGGTAGGGGGTTGGGTGCAGGCAACGCGACCAGTGGCCCCACGGCTCCGTCGCTGAAGCCGCCCAGGATGCAGAGGGGACAGTGTTGTTGGGGGGTATGGGTGCCGTGGTTGGAGGGGGCACTGGGGGCCGACCCCGGATGAGAGCTGCAAATATCGGCGCCAGGCAGAAAACTGACCGGAAGTACCTGTGTGCGGGGGTCGCGCAGCGCATGCTGGCTCGAGACCAAAAACACCAGACCCACCAAGAACAAAGCCCAGGAAAGGCGGTGGTGGTCACGAATGACCAACATATTGGAACCAGTATAGTATTGACCCCCCCAGGGGCAAACGTCCCGGCTCACATATCCCCAGGGGGTATGCTATACTCGAGGCTGACCGACCGGCGGTAAGCTGGTGCTTCAGGAGAGCGAACCATGAGCCAGAGCTACGACGTGATCATCATTGGAGGGGGGCCGGCGGGCCTCACCTCAGGTATCTATGCAGGCCGCGCCAACCTTAAGACCCTCATTCTGGAAAAAGGGCTGCCCGGCGGCCAGATTGCCCAGACCGACGAGGTTGAGAACTACCCCGGCTTCCCCGAGCCCATCAGCGGGCCGGAGCTTTCCGAGCGCATGGTGCAGCAGGCTAAGCGCTTCGGGGCCCAGATCGTGATGGACGAGGTGCAGGGCCTCGAGAAAACCCCCGAGGGTTTTGTGGTGCGGGGCTACGAAGGAGACTACCGGAGCCGCACGGTCATCCTGGCCACCGGCGCCAATCCCAAAAAATTGGGCGTACCCGGCGAGGAAAAGTTCTACGGGCGCGGGGTGAGCACCTGTGCGACCTGCGACGGCTTCTTCTACCGCGATAAAGAAGTGGTGGTGGTGGGCGGGGGCGATGCCGCCGTGGAAGAGGGACTGTTCCTGACCAAGTTCGCCCGCAAGGTGACCCTGGTGCACCGGCGCGACGAACTGCGAGCCAACAAGACCGCCCAGGCCCGGGCTTTTGCCAACCCCAGGATGCACTTCATCTGGGACACCGTGGTAGAGGAGGTGCTGGGTGAGGAAACCGTCAGCGGGGTACGCCTGAAGAACCTCAAGACCGGCGAGGTCTACGACTACCCTACCGACGGGGTCTTTGTCTTCATCGGGCACGTGCCCAACACCGGCTTCCTGAACGGCCTGGTGGAGTTGCGCCCGGATGGCTACGTGGCGGTGCGGGACGAAATCTTTACCTCGGTGCCCGGGCTTTTTGCCGCCGGCGACGTGGCCGACCCCATCTACCGCCAGCTCTCCACCAGCGTGGGAGCCGGAACCCGCGCGGCCATGATGGCCGAGCGCTACCTGGCCGAGCAAGAGCACGCGGTGGCCCACTAAAGGAGGGCACGGGATGGAAGCCGCTGTTCCGGCGCAGCCCAGCGTGCGTTTCCTGAACCCGGCCTGGTTTGCCTCGGTGATGGGTACCGGGGTGGTGGCCATGGCCCTGGCCCAGTTTGGCCTGGTCGGGTGGGCCCTGCCGATTTACTTCCTGGCTTTGTTGGCCCTGGTGGGGCTTCTGGGGCTGTATCTGGCCAAACTGGTGCGTTATCCGCAAGCCGTGCTGGCCGATCTGCAACACCCGCTGTTCTCGCAGATGCTGCCCACCTTGCCCATCGCCCTGATGGTGATGAGCCTGGCCACCCGTCTCCTGCCGTTGGGAGACTGGTCGCTGCCCCTGGGCCAGGCGCTTTTCTGGGTAGGCCTGGTGCTCATCTTTGGGGTGGGTCTGCTGGTGGTGTTTACGGTGAGTACCCAGCTCCGGCTACCCCTCGAGGTCGCCAACGGGGCCTGGTTCATTCCGCCGGTTTCGGCGTTGCTGGTGCCGATGGCGGGCGGGCTCTGGCTCAGCGCCTTCCCCAAGGTCTGGCAGAAGGAAATCTGGGTGGTGAGCGGGCTCTTTTTGGGGATTGGGTTTTTCCTCTACCTGTTTGTGTTGGTGAGCTTCTTGCAGCGCATGTACGCGCACGGGCGGCTCGAGCCGCACTTTCTCCCCTCGGTCTTTATTGGGCTGGCTCCGGTAGGGCTGCTGGTGCTGGCCCCCTGGCGCTGGCTCGAGGGCGGGGCGCGGGTGGGCCTGGTACCCGAGGGCTGGGTTTCGGCCTGGCCGGTGGTTGGGCTGGCCATCTGGGGCCTGGGCCTGTGGTGGCTGGTGTACAGCCTGGCCCTGCTCCTCGATACGCTGCTGGTGGAGTGTCGCCGCGTGCAGTTTCACTTTGCGCCGGGCTGGTGGGGGTTTGTGTTTCCGCTGGGGGCCTTCACCCTCTCCACGCTGGCCCTGTCCAGAGGGCTGGAATCGGCTTTCCTGGCGGCCCTGGCCTGGGTGCTGCTACTGCTACTTGGGGTGTTCTGGCTCTGGGTGATGCTTTACTCGCTGAGGGCCTGGGCCACCCTGGGGGCGCTGCGGCCTCCTAAGCCATAGAGCCTTATTCACGTGTTTTGAACTATCCAACTTCAAAAAAGCTTAATCCTGAGCAGAACCGTGGCCGCCTGGATGGGCGGCTACGTCTGTGAAGGGGATGTTATTTACACCTCCAGGTTTCAGGGAGGGATTGACCTCGAGTCCCCTCCCTACAACGTAGGGAGGGTGGGGGAGGGTATTGGGCAAGGCTCTAAACTGAACCGGCTGTGTGAAGGCGCTTTTCAAAAACCCCTTTTAAACTCCTTTATGCTGTAAGGGAGGTAAAAATAGGCGCCAGATTCGGCTTCCATCGGGTAGCGCCGGATGGGTCGTTATGTGTGGATTCAATCGGCCAATGACACTTTTGTGACACTTTGCCTCCGGCGGGCTTGCTATTTTGTTCAGTTGCTATGAGACCCTGGTTGTTCGCAATTCCCGTACTCCTAAGCCTGGCCCTGGCCCAACCCTTCCGGGTGACCGATGCCACGGGCCGCGAGGTGGAGGTACGCAGCGCCGAGCGCATCGTGAGCGTGGGGGGTTCCATCTCCGAGATTCTCGATAAGTTTGGCCTCAGTGAGCGCATCGTGGGGCGCGACACCGGTTCGTACATCCCGGCTTCGCTCCTCAAGAAGCCCGACGTGGGCCTCTTCTTCCGCCTGAACGCCGAGGCCATCCTGGCCCAGCGGCCTACCCTGATCCTGACCGTTTCCGAGGCAGGCCCCCCGCCGGTGCTGGCCCAGCTCCGTCAGGCCGGGGTGAGTGTGGTGCTGGTGCCCGACGAGCCTACCCCCGAGGGTGTGAAAAAGAAGATCCGCACCATTGGGGCGGCGGTGGGCCAGCCGGGGCGGGCTGAGGAACTGGTACGGGCCCTGGAGCGCGACCTGCTGGCCCTGCGCTCCAAAACCCGGGTACGGCGCGGCGAGCCCCTGCGGGTGCTGTACATCTACCCCCGCGACCCCCGCAACACCTTTGTGTGTGGCGAAGAGGCCAGCGGGGCAGGCCTCATCACCCTGGCCGGGGCCCAGAACGCGGTCAAAACCGTTCAGGGAGCCGGTGCGGTGCGCGGCTGCGTGAACCTGACCGCTGAAGCGGTGGTGGCGGCCCGGCCCGAGGCCATTGTGGTACCCTTCTTCCCCGACCAGCCCTTCAGCTTTGAAAACATCCTGCGCCTGCCCGGCGTGGCCGAGACCCCCGCAGGCCGTAACCGCCGCATTGTGGCCATGGACGTGACCTACATCTCCGGCTATGGCTACACCGCAGGCCGGGCGGCCCTCGAGCTCCACCAGGCCCTCTACGAAAAGACCGGCTCGGTACGCATCAATCACCCAGGATTTAACCCCTGAGCCCAGCGCTTCATAACCCCGGCCCCCCACCCGGCCCCCGAGGTGCGGGGGCTCTGCTGCCAAGATGACCCCAGACCCCCTTCCCCCAGTCCAGCGACGCCGCCCAGGGGTGTTACTGGCTTTGGCCTTGTTGCTGCCGCTAAGCCTCCTGTGGGGGGCGGCCAGCGGGGCTTATTACATCCCCCCGCTGGAGATTCCGAGGGTACTCCGGGAGGGCCTCGAGGGGGCCTCGGTGCTCCTCAGCATCCGCTTTCCCCGGGTCTTGCTGGCGGCTTTGGTCGGGGGCACGCTAGCCCTGAGTGGTGCAGTCTTGCAGGGGCTGTTGCGCACCCCCCTGGTCGAGCCGGGGCTGGTCGGGCTGGGGCTGGGGGCCGCCGCCGGGGCGGTGCTCTGGCTGGCCTTCTTCCCCCTGGCCGCCTGGGGCCTGCCCCTGGCCGCGGCCGTAGGGGTGCTGGGGGTGCTTTTTCTGCTTTTGCGCCTGGTGCCCGAGGGTAGCGAGCAGCCGGGGGCGCGGCTCTTGCTGGTGGGCCTTTTGCTCAGCTCTGTTCTGAGCGCCTTTATCGGCTTTTTGCAGTTTCGCGTGGGCGACCCCCAGGGCCGCAGCCTCACCTTCTGGACGCTGGGCGGCCTGGGCGGGGCTGGCTGGGAGTTGCTCACCCTTACCGCGCCTTTGGCCCTGCTGAGCGGCCTGTTGCTCCTGGGCCAGAGCCGCGCCCTCAACGCCCTCACCCTGGGCGAGGAGGAGGCCTATCACCTGGGCATCGCGGTGGGGCCCCTTAAGCGGCGGGCCTTGCTCCTGGTGGCCCTGGGGGTGGGGGCGGTGGTGGGGGCAGCGGGCAATATTGCCTTTGTGGGGCTGCTGGTGCCCTGGCTGCTGCGGGCGTTGGGGGGGGCCGACCACCGCTTTGTGCTGCCCGCAGCCTGGCTTTTGGGGGCCAGCCTGACCGTGCTGGCCGACCTGGCCGCCCGCACCCTCTTCACCCCGTCGGAGCTGCCGGTGGGGCTCCTGACCACCCTGGTGGGCGGGCCGCTTTTTTTATATCTGTTGGTTCGGGAGGGCTGGCGTGGCTAGCTGGCTCGAGGCCCAAAACCTGGGCTTTCAGCGCGGGGGGTGCTGGCTTTTGCGGGGGGCGTCGCTCACCCTAGAACCCGGCTTCTGGGTGCTGTTAGGCCCCAACGGAGCGGGCAAGAGCACCCTGCTGCGCCTCTTGTCGGGCGAGTGGCGGCCCTCGGTGGGTACAGTGCGGCTGCTGGGGCGGCCCATCGAGGCGTACTCCCCCGCCGAGCTGGCCCTCAAGCGGGCCTTTTTGCCGCAGCAACGCAGCCTGGCTTTCCCCTACACCGCCCGCGAGGTAGTGGCCCTGGGCCGTCTGCCCCACCAAAAAGGTCGCCCGGAGAACGCCCTCGACCGAGAACGCATCGAAGGGGCCCTGCGCGAAACCGGAGCCCTGGCGCTGGCCGAGCGGCCATATTTTTCCCTATCCGGAGGCGAGCGGGCTCGAGTGGATCTGGCCCGGGTACTGGCCCAGGAAACCCCCCTTTTGCTGCTGGACGAACCCACCAACCACTTAGACCCCCGCCAGCAGCTCGAGGTGCTGGCGCTGGCCCGCCGGCTTGGACGGGAAGGGCGGCTGGTGCTGGCGGCCCTGCATGACCTCAATCTGGCCGCACTTTATGCCGATGGTCTTCTGCTCCTAAAGGAAGGCCGCCTGCTGGCCCAGGGTGCGCCAGAGAAGCTCATTCAGCCTGCCTTGTTGGAGGCAGTTTACGGGGTTCCCTTCGAACTGCTGGAGCACCGGGGGCGCAGACTGGTGCTGCCGGTGGAGGATGGAACTCGAATAGCCTGATTATCCCCGTCTCCAGGAGAGATTACCACCCGACTCCCTTTGGGGGAGCGCTTATTATTGCGCTCTTCACTGACTAGGCCGCTCATCCGGGCGGACACTGTTTTGTTCAGTACAAGGCTTTTTTGAAGTCGGATGGCGCAAAATAGGTGAAGAGCGCTCCAATGCTTCCATAAGCGTCATTTATCAAAATAACCAAAACCAGACTTGATGGTTTTGGTTTGCTCTGTCTACACTAGCCCCAAGTCCTGCCTTGTGAAAGGAGACACATGACCACCACCCTCAGCGCAATCGAGACCCAGGCCATCACCGCCCTGCGGATGCTGGCCGCCGACGCGGTGGAGCAGGCCCGAAGCGGCCACCCCGGCATGCCGCTGGGCATGGCGCCGGCGGCTTACGTGCTCTGGATCGACTTTCTAAAGCACAACCCCACCAATCCGCACTGGCCTGACCGCGACCGCTTTGTGCTCTCGGCGGGGCATGGCTCCATGCTCCTGTACGCCCTCTTACACCTGACCGGCTACGACCTGCCCCTCGAGGAGCTCAAGCGCTTCCGTCAGTGGGGCTCCAAAACCCCCGGCCACCCCGAGTACGGCCACACCCCCGGCGTGGAGGTGACCACCGGGCCTTTGGGCCAGGGCATCAGCACGGCGGTGGGGCTGGCCCTGGCCGAGCGCAAGCTGGCCGCCGAGTTCAACCGTGAAGGGCACACCGTGGTGGATCACTACACCTACGTGCTGGCCTCGGACGGCGACCTGATGGAGGGGGTCTCGAGCGAAGCCTGCAGCCTGGCCGGGCACTGGGGGCTTTCCAAACTGATTGTGCTCTGGGACGACAACCATATTTCCATTGACGGCCAGACCGGGCTTTCCTTCGGCGAGGATGTTCTGGAGCGCTACCGGGCTTACGGCTGGCACACCCAGCGGGTAGACGGCGAAGACCTTTCGGCGGTGCGGGCAGCCATACGGGCGGCACAGGTAGACGCCAGGCCCTCCATTATTGCGATGCGGACGGTGATTGGTGCGGGCTCGCCCAAGGCCGGCAGTCACAAAGTGCATGGCGAACCTTTAGGGCCCGAGGCCCTGGCCGCCACGCGGGAAAACCTGAACTGGCCCCACCCCCCCTTCGAGATTCCCCGCGAGGTGTACGAGCATTTCCGCGAGGCCATTGCCAGGGGGCAGCGCCTCGAGGCCGACTGGAAGGTTCGCCTCGAGCGCTACGCCAAGGCCTACCCCGCCGAGGCCAGGGAACTAGAGCGCCGCCTGAAGGGCGAACTGCCGCCCCTCGACTGGGAAGAGCTCATCCCCAGCTTTAGCGGCAAGATAGCCACCCGAGCCGCCTCCGGCAAGGTGCTCGATGCGCTGGCCCCGGCCCTGCCGGAGCTCTTGGGCGGCAGCGCCGACCTGACCCCCTCCAACAACACCCAGGCCCAGGGGATGCAGTCCTTCTCGCGCGAGAACCCCACCGGGCGCTACCTACACTACGGGGTGCGCGAGCACGGCATGGGGGCCATCCTGAACGGGCTCAACCTGCACGGGGGCTACCGGGCGTATGGGGGCACCTTTTTCGTGTTTTCGGACTACATGCGCCCCGCGATTCGCCTGGCGGCCCTGATGGGCACCCCCACCGTTTTCGTGCTCACCCACGACTCGGTTGCCATCGGCGAGGATGGCCCCACCCACCAGCCCATCGAGCACCTGGCCAGCCTCCGGGCCATGCCAGGCCTCTGGGTGGTGCGCCCGGCGGATGCCCTCGAGACCGCCTACGCCTGGCGGATGGCCCTGGAGCGCCAGGAGGGCCCCACCGCCCTGGTGCTCACCCGGCAGGCCGTGCCGGTGCTGGATCGCAGCAGCCTGGCCCCTGCCGAGGGCACGCTCAAAGGTGGGTATGTGCTGTTCGAGCGCCCCGATGCCAGGGCCACCCTGGTGGCCACCGGCAGCGAGGTAGCCCTGGCGCTCGAGGCCCAGCAGCAACTGCTGGCCGAGGGGGTACCGGTGCGGGTGGTGAGCCTGCCCTGCTGGGAAGCCTTCGAGGCCCAGCCCCGCGCCTACCGCGAGGCCGTGCTGCCCCGGCACCTGCCCACCCTGGCGGTGGAGGCGGGCAGCAGCTTTGGCTGGGAGCGCTACGCTGATGCCGTGCTGGGCCTGGATCACTTTGGCGCCAGCGCCCCCTACCCGGCGGTTTACGAAAACCTGGGCTTCCGGCCCGGTGCGGTAGTGCGGGCGGTGCTCGAGCTGCTGCAGTAACCTTACAAACCCCGCTTAGGATGGGGAAGGGATCTGAATATAACCCCCCAGGAGGAAGCCCCATTGCCATGAAGAAAGTGCGTGTGTTTCCATTGCCCTCGGAGGCCCTGCCCCAGGCCGAGGTGATGCTGGTGGTGGACGTGATCCGGGCCACCAGCACCGCCGTGATGTTCCTGGAGGCTGGGGCCCAGGCCCTCTGGCTTACCGCAGGCCTCGAGCCGGCCCGCGCCCTCAAGCAAAACGGCGAGCTGCTGGCCGGCGAGGTGGGGGGGCTGCGCCCGGAGGGCTTCGACTTTGGCAACAGCCCCCGCGAGGCCGCCCTGGCCGAGCTCACAGGCCGCACCGTCATCCACGCCACCACCAACGGCACCAAAGCCGCCCACAAGGCCGCCGGGGCGGCCCGCGAGGTGCTCCTGGCCTCGCTCTTGAACGCCCCCGCGGCCACCCAGCTTGCGGGTCGGCTGGGCTCGGACGTGGCCATCCTGTGCGCGGGCAAGGAGGGCCAGGTGGGCATGGACGACCTCTACACCGCCGGGGTGCTGGCCCAGGGGCTTTTGGCCGAGGGCTTTGAGCCGGTGGGCGACGGCGTGCAGATGGCCCTCCACCTGGCCCAGAAGCCCGCCCTGCCGGTGCTAAAGGCCTCCGAGGCCGCCTTAGCCCTGGTACACGAGGGGCTGGGCCAGGACGTGGATTTCTGCGCCCAACTGGGCCTCTCCGAACGGGTGCCCCGGCTCCTGGAGCGGCGCGGCGCCGCGCTGGTCTTCGCCTGAAGAAGCCCTACCCCCTGCCACTTGCCACAAGCCGAGGTTCGCATGCAAGCACTCATCTTCGACGTAGACGGGGTCATCGCCGAGACCGAGGAAGGCCACCGGCTGGCCTTCAACCGGGCCTTTGCCGAGGCCGGCCTGGACATTGAATGGAGCCCGGAGCTGTACGAGCGCCTCTTGTGGGTAACCGGGGGCAAGGAGCGCATCGCCCACTACCTCTACCACTGCCCCGAGTGCCCCAAGCTGCTGGACGCCGACATTGCCCGGCTGCACAAGCGCAAAACCGAGCTATACAACCAGATTGTGGCCTCGGGCGAGGTGCCCTTCCGCCCCGGCGTGCAAAGGCTCTGGCGGGAGGCGCGGGCGCAGGGCGTAAAGCTCGCTATCGCTACCACCACCTCGCTGCCCAACGTGGAGGTGCTGTTGCGCCAGGCCGGGGCCGAGGTACTGGGCTGGTTCGAGACCATTGTGGCGGGCGATATGGTGGCCCAGAAAAAGCCCGCACCCGACGTGTATATCCGGGCCCTGGAGAACCTGGGCATTGCGCCGGAAGAAGCGGTGGCCATCGAGGACTCCCAGAATGGCCTGATTGCCGCCCAGCGGGCCGGGATTCCCACCCTGATCACCTACAGCCACTACACCCGCGAGCAGCGCTTCGAGGGGGCCCTTGCGGTGATGGAGCACCTCGGCGAGCCCGAACTGCCCGCCCGGGTGGTGGCCGGGCCGCGCAGCTGTGCCACGGTGGTCACCCTCGAGGTACTGGAGGATTGGCGTCAAGCCTATTTACTCAAGGTATGAGATGGTGCGGCACCTGATTGTCTTTAACGCCGAAGCCTCTGAAGAGGAGGTACGGGGCATGTTCGAGCAGGCCCGCGCGGTGCTGGGCCAGATCCCTGGGGTGATGGGCTTTGAGTTCGGCAAAGCACTGGGAGACTCGCCGCGCTACCGTTATCTGCTGGTGGTGGACTTTGCCGATGAGAGCGTGATCCCCCTCTACCGCAACCACCCCGTCCACCAGGTCTTCGCCAACAGCGTGTTCCGCCCGATGGCCCAAGACCGCCTGACCACCGACTTCGTGCGGCTCTACCCGGAGGCCCCATGACTGGCGAACACTTCCGCCGCCTGCCCTACGCCGAGGCCGAGCCCAAGGCCCTGAAGGTGCTGGTGGACGGCTATGGAGAGGGGATTCTGCTCGAGGGGGCGGGGGGCTACTACGGGCTTTACTACCTCTTCGGGGTGCTGGGACTACGGGGGCCGGTACCCTCCCATCCCCCGGACTGGGTGGAGGGTCCCAAAGCGAGCCTTACGGCGTTTATGGAGCCCTATCGGATGGCCCACTGGCTCGAGGAAAACGGCTACAATCTCTTTATCAACGAGAGTAAGTAGGAGAACGCCCATGACCACCCGCGAATACGACGAACTTCCCTACCACGAGGCCCGCGCCCGAGCCAAGCGCCAGATGACAGACGGCTTTGGCGAGGCTTTGGTGCTCCAGGATGAGCACGGCTACTGGGTGCTTTACTACTTCTACTGGAGCCAGGAACCTCCGCCCGGAGCTAAGCCCCACTGGATGGAAGGGCCGGTGCAAGACCCCTCGAGCTTCCGCCCCCCCTACGTGGTCAAGACCTGGATGGAAGAAAACGGCTACGAGAGCTTCCAAAACGACCTGGACTAGCCGCCATGACCGAAGCCCGCCTCAACCGCCTCTTCGCCCCTGATGGCCGCTGCCTGGACGTAGCAGTGGATCACGGTATTTTTGGTGAGCCGAATTTTCTCGCTGGTATCGAGAATCTGCCACAAGCGGTGCAGACCCTCGTCGAGGCAGGCCCCGACGCCCTCCAGCTGGCCTCCGGCCAGGCCCACCTTTTGCAGCGCACCCCGGGGAAACACAAGCCCGCCTTGGTTCTACGGGCCGACACCACCAACGTCTATGGTCAGAGCCTCCCCCCCCTGCGCTTCGCCGAGCTGATGGAAGGCGCGGTGGAGGCGGCCCTGCGGCTGGACGCGGCCTGTGTGGTGGTGAACCTGCTCTGGCTGCCGGGGGAGGCCGGGCTCTACCGCGATAGCCTCCGCAACGTCCAGCGGCTCAAGGTGGAGGCGGAGCGCTACGGGATGCCGCTGATGGTGGAGCCTCTAGTGATGCAACCGGGCCGAGGGGGCTACGAGGTGGATGGCGACGTGAACAAGATCGTCCCGTTGGTGCGCCAGGCGGTGGAGCTGGGGGCCGATGTGATCAAGGCCGACTTCACCCAGGAGCTTGAGGAGTACCACAGGGTGGTGGAGGCGGCCTCGGGGAAGCCGGTGCTGGTGCGAGGCGGAGGCCGAGTGGACGACCGCACCCTTTTGGAGCGCACCTACCGGGTGGTGCTTCAGGGGGCCCGTGGCGTGGTGTATGGGCGGAACATCGTGCAGCACTCCAACCCCAAGGGAATGGTGGAGGCTCTGATGGCCCTCCTGCACCAAGGAGCCACCCCGGAGTCGGCTCTAAAGGTGCTGCGGGCTTACTCAGCGGCTTCTTGAGCCCAGGCTGGCATAATGGTAGGGGGGTATATGTCGCAGTCAACGCTCGAGGTCTACCGGGAAACGGGGGTACTACCCCCCGACGACCCCCTGCGCGTGCAGCTTCACAACGAGCTGCACGCCCGGCCTACCCCTCGCATCCGCCTGCCCGCCCTGGTGTTGCAGGTGGCGGTGCGGCACGAAGGGGTAAGCCGTGAGGAAGAACTGGAACATCTCCGCCGTCTGGCGGGCCTGGGGGAGCTCGAGCTCGACCAGCTCGCCGGTACCTACCTGCGGCTGCGCCTGAGCGGAGGTTCCTTGCGCTGGGAGCGGCACACCGAGTTCAGCACCTATACCCTGGTGCAGAACCTGCCGAACCTCGAGGTCACCCCCGAGACCGACCTGCTGGGCCACCTGGTGGTGGACGCCGCCTGGCTGCGGGGGATTCCGGGCCGCACCCTCTCGGCGGTCAAGCTGGTGATGCTCGAGGGGCCGGTGGAAAAAGCCCTGGAGATGGCCCGCCCCTGGTTCGGCGGCGGGCCGGTGGTGGCCTCGGTGATGGGCCGGGGCGGGCATAGCTGCGCCGTGACCGACTTTCGCCTGCGCCCAAACGGTTTCGAGCGTATGGTGGTGGTGGCCCCCCCGGACACCAGCGAGACCCGCGCAGGCCGCATTGCCGCCCGGCTGCTGGAAATCGAGTCCTACCGCATGATGGCCCTGCTGGGCTTTCCGGTAGCGCGGGGCCTGCGGGCCATGCTGCTGGAGTCGGAGCAGGCCCTGGCCCAGATTACCGCCCGCATCCGCGACGCCAGCAAGGCCGATGCCGAGCTACTGGACGAGCTCGAGGCCCTGGCCGCCCGCGTCGAGCACGCTATCGCCGAGCACAGCTACCGCTTCAGCGCCAGCGCCGCCTACCACGCCCTGGTGCAGGCCCGCCTGGCCGAGCTGCGCGAGACCCCCATCCCCGGCACCCAGACCCTGGGGGAGTTCTTGCAGCGCCGCTTCAGCCCGGCCATGGCCACCGTAGAGTCCACCGCAAACCGCCTGGCGGCCCTCTCCCAGCGCATCGAGCGGGCCGGGGCGCTGCTGCGTACCCGCGTGGACATTGCCCTGGAAACCCAGAACCAGGAACTATTGAACAAGCTCCGGCGCGGCCAGGAGATGCAGTACCAGCTCCAGCGCACCGTGGAGGGCCTCTCCATAGCGGCCATCTCCTACTACGTGGTGGGCCTGCTGTACTACCTGTTCAAAGCAGGTAAGGAAGCGGGCCTGCCCCTCTCGCCCGAGCTGGCCGCCGGGCTGGCCATTCCGGCGGTGGTGCTGGGGGTGTGGTGGCTCACCCGGCAGATTCACCACCGGCTGCTGGGGCGTTACCAGGGGGATTAATCAGCCGGTATGGCGCTCTAGCCTTCCTCCACTCCCAACCGCTCGAGGAGAGCCGTCACTTCCTGCCGCAAGGTGGGCAGGTCTTTCTGCACGATTTCCCAGACCAGTTCAGGGCTTACCTGGTCCTACTCGTGGGCCAGCAGGTTCCTGAAGCCAACGATCTGTCGGGAGGCGCTGATGTGCTGGGCTATCTCGGGAGCGTGCTTAGCCAGGCGGCCTGTGGCCTCGCCAATGATGATTAGTTTGCGTTCCACCGCCGCACGCAGGAGTTCGCTTTGCAGGTAGTCGTCGCGGCCCCGACCCACCACAAACTGCTTGATGTGCCCCAGGGCCTCCAGAATATCTTCAAGCCACAGCCTGGCTTTCGCCATACAAAAGCACCCGGTCGCGCTGAATAGCCTCCAGAAAACGGGGCTTGAGCTGGCCTCCGTCGGTAATCAGGTCTACCTTGCGGCCCAGCAGGGCCTCCAGGCGCTCCTTTAGCTCAAAGTACCGGCTTAGCCAGGGGCCCAGGCTCACACCGGGCGCAAAACGCACTAGCAAGTCCACGTCCGAGCCGGGCCCTGCATCGCCTCTGGCGGCAGAGCCAAACATCTCGAGCCTCACCACTCCGTATTCACGGCACAACTCCGCCAGGGCAGTTCGCGTTTGTTCGGATAGAGCTTCCATCATGCACCCATTCAATCCAACCCAACCATGGTTACTACCACACGTATCTTAACAAGGGAGCCCATCCTCGGGGAAAAGCAAATAAGACCTAGCCCTCTGTTCGATGCCTGATATGCCAGCCAGAAAGGCTTGAAGACGGTGCTTGGTCTGGGCTGGCAGTTTGTGACCCGGCTCAGGGGAGGCCTCGAGGTCAGGGTCTATCGCAGAGGGCGGAAGTTCTACGCCACGAGCGAGTTCAGTCTGGAGTGGAGGAAGGTCAGGAGGATTCTCAACCCTGCCTAACTCAAGCTTTATAAAAGCACTCTACTTTGAGCGGGTTTTTACGGGGGCTTTCCTGCGGCCTTCTGATGCAAGCTTTCGCAGAGGCAAGGTGAAGGGCGGCCAGTCCATGCGGGCCATGGTGTTGTGGATAAATTCTCTGGCAAAGGGCCACATGTTAATGGGCAGGTTGATTTCTTTGAACACCTCGAAGTAGCCAGCAAAGCCTTCGGTTTCGGGTTGGAGCTCGCTCGAGTACCAAAAACCAAAACTAACCTCAATGCTACCCTGCTCTGCCAGACTATCCTGGTCTACTACAACCAACCTGAACTTGCCTACTGCCTCGAAACCATCCTCCTCTGGCCGGTAGCTATAACTTTCCTCGAGCCCTACCTGGCTACGGGCCGGGTTAGGGCTGGCTTCCAAGGCTTGTACCCTGGCCTCTATTAGCCGTACCCTCCGCAGCTCCAGGCCGTTCACAAAATGGTTGTACTGCTCGGGGGTAGGTAGTTTGGATTTGCTAACCTTGGATGGCATAGCCGTTCACTTCCACACGTGAGTACTCCGCAAAAAACCCCGACTGCTGACTTTGGTATTCAAAGCGGTAGGCGTCCCAGTCGTCCATGCGCTGTTGAAGGGTGAGCACGCACTCCCGCAAACCTCTAAGTTCGTTTTGCACCACACGCAGAGCACTGGCCTCCGAAAGCAAAGCCACAATATGCTGATTCAGGCTCACCCCCTCGGCCTCGGCCCCTTCAGCCAGACGGCGGTGCAGGCTGGGGGGCACTTCCCGGGCCCAGCTTTCGTCAATAATCTGGGCCAGTTCCGCCGAAATATCCCAGCACCAGCGATCCTGCCAGCGTTCCTCGAACCAGTCGGCCAGCTTTCGGGCCGCATCCTGCTCGACCACGTCTACATTTAGCTCTCCTTGCTTGGCCAGGCCCGCCAGGGTGAGGTTGCTCGAGCCCACGAACCCCACCAGGGGCGCTGCCACGTCCTGGCGGTGGAGCAGGTAGAGCTTGGCGTGCAGGGGGTGCCTCAGAAATAGCTTTACCTGCACCTGCTGATTCTTGAGCTGCCGGGAAAGCCGGCGCAGGGCGGCTTCGTCCTGGTTGGTGGGGCTGCCGTAGGTGAGTTGCTCACGGAAATGCTCGGCCACCCGGCGCTTCAGGCGGATGGCGGTCTGCTGATCCATGAGTTCGGGTTCACCCGAACTGCGCAGGGCCTGGCGCAGCTCCTCCTCGGGTGGCACGGACATGCCCACCATCAGCCGACACTTCAGGCCCTCGCCCAGCAGATCTTCAAGCTGCGACCAACCCCGCAGGTTGAAGTAACCCACGCAAAAGTCGGCCTGGTGCGATACCTTCAGGGTTTCCCGGAGCGAGGGGAGAAGCTCGAGGTGAATGTTGTCGAAAATGCGCGGCATGTTTGGCTACGCATTTTAAAGCAAGCCACAGCAGTTCGTTGCCCAACCTGAACCCGAGCAGCCGGGTTCAGAGCACCCTCAGCGCTGCTGGTTTTGCCTATCCGGGGCAGGGCGCAGCAGGCCAGCGGGCGTGCGCTAGAATCGGGGGGTGAAGCTCTTCGACCAGGAGGAGTACGCCCGCTGGTGGGGCCAGGCCCAGCACACCCTGGCTTCGGCCCGGCGCGATGCCCAGGCGGGCGATTTCGACTGGGCCAGCTTCAAAGCCCAGCAGGCGGGTGAGTACGCCCTCAAAGGCTTGCTGCGGGGGCTGGGGCAGCCTGCCTACGGCCATGCCCTGCTGCGCTTGCTGGAGGCGTTGGCGGAGGTGGGCGTGGCGCTGCCCGAGGCCGTCTGGGAGGCTGCACGGGAGCTGGATCCGCACTACATCCCGGCCCGCTACCCCGATGCCTTTCCATCCGGGAGCCCATTTCAGTTTTACTCACGCAAGCGGGCCGAGGCCGCCCTGGAAGCTGCCCAGGGCGTGCTGGACTGGGTAGAGGAGGTTCGAAGCCGTGCTTGAGGCCGCCCTGGCGCGGCGATACGCCGAGCGCGAGGCCCTGCTGGAGCAGGCCCGTCGCTTTGCCCGGCGGGTGCGCGGGCGGCTGGGCGAGGCTCGGGTGTGGGTGTACGGCTCGGTGGCGCGGGGCGACTTCAACCTGGGGAGCGATGTAGACCTGCTGGTGGTCTCACCTCACCTGCCCCCAGACCCCCTGGAGCGGCAATACCTCCTGACCGCCCTGGCCTGGGGGCGGCTCGAGGCCCGGGGTCTGCTGCCTGCGGAGTTCGCCCAGCTATGGGCTAAAGGAGCGCTGGGTTTCCTGGAGGAAGGGCTTGAGATTTAGTTTTTGCCCCATTTGGAAGCCACCTGCTGTCCTTTATGAGTGATTTTCATGCGCGCTGCATCGCGCTCCTCACATATTTTGAGCCATCGAGTTTTGCCCGGACAGAACACTGGCCGCCTTGACCCTTCCACGACGACCTCGCAACACCAATACTCGCCGGGAGAGCGGGCATTTGCGTCTGAAGCGACATCCCGATTTACGCTACCGTACTGGTGTCGCCATTCGGTTGAATGGCGCAACCGGGATGGGGGCCACGTCTGTGAAGAGCGCTAAGAGCGCGATAATCAGGACGCCAGCATCGCCCGCAGCGCCTCGGCCGCCGGGTTCCCGGCCTCGGTGGGGTACAGGAGCCAGAAGAGCCGCCGCAGTTCCATGCCCCGTATGCGCAAGGCCCGCAGGTTGCCCACCTTCACGTTGGGCCGCACCACCACGTTCGACACAATGCCCACCCCGGCCCCCTCGAGCACCAGCCGCTTGGTAACCTCGTGGTTGTCGGTATAAAAAACCGGGTTAATTTCCAGCCCGGCCTGCTCCAGCGCCGAGCCAAACACCCGGTAGGTCATGGCCCCCGGCTCCCGCACAATCAGCGGCACCTCGGCCAGCCGCTCGGGGGCAATTTCCTCTTTTTTGGCCCAGGGGTGCTCGGGGGGCACAATCACCACCAGTTCGTCTTCGTAAAACAGCTTGCGCTCGAAGCCCTCGAGGTGCTCCACCGCCTCCACCACGGCCAGCTCAATCTCGCCCTGCACGAGCCGCTGGGTCAGGCGCTCGGAGCTGCCGCTTTCCAGCTTGATCCGGATTTCCGGATAAAGCCGCTTGAACTCGGTCAGGTAGCGGGGCAGCACATACACCGCCATGGTGGTGGAGGCGCCAATCTCCACCCGCCCGCGCTCGAGGCGCTCCAGGGCCTGTGCGGCTTGCACGAACTCCTCCAGCGCTTGCACGGCCCGCCGGGCCTCGGGCAGCAGATCCTGGCCGGTTTTGCTGAGTACCAGGCGGCGGCCCTGCCGGTGGAAGAGGGGCCGGCCAATCTGGGTTTCCAGGGCCCGCAGGTGCTGGCTCACGCCGGGCTGGGTCATGCCCAGACTCAGGGCTGCCCGGCCCACGCTGCCCTCCTGCACCACGCACAAAAACACCCGCAGGGCCTGGGGGTTGGGGAAGGGGCGGCGTTCAATCATAAGCATATATTATCAAAAATATCCAAAACAAACTTGCGCTATTTATCACAAGCACCTACCGTAGAGGCTACCTAGGAGGTGCAGCATGATGGTAGTCGAACGCCCCACGCGCAACCTGTCCCTCGACCTGTTGCGCAGCACCGAGGCCGCTGCGCTGGCGGCGGCGCGGTGGGTGGGGCTGGGGAACAAAAACGACGGCGACCAGGCCGCCGTGGATGCCATGCGCCTGTTGCTGGCCACCATCCCCATGCGGGCCCGGGTGGTGATAGGCGAGGGCGAAAAAGATAAGGCCCCCATGCTCTACAACGGCGAGGAACTGGGCACCGGCGAAGGCCCCGAGACCGACCTGGCGGTGGATCCCATCGAGGGTACCCGGCTGGTGGCCCACGGGCGGCCTGGGGCCATCAGCGTGATTGCCGCCGCCGAGAAGGGGGGGCTCTTCAACCCCGGCCCCGGCTTTTATGCCGCCAAGCTGGTGGTGGGCCCGCAGGCCAAAGAGGCCATAGACCTCTCGGCCAGCCCGGAGGAGAACCTGCGCTCAATAGCCAAAGCCCTGGGCAAGCGGGTGCGCGAACTCACGGTGTTTGTGCTGGACAAGCCCCGCCACGCAAGGCTCATTGACCAGATTCGCCACGCCGGGGCGCGGGTCAGCCTGCACACCGATGGCGACGTGGGCGGGGCCCTGGCGGCGGTGCTGCCCGATACCGGCATTGACGTACTGATGGGCACCGGCGGCACCCCCGAGGGGGTGATTGCGGCGGTGGCGGTCAAGGCCCTGGGCGGAGGGATGCAGATGCGCCTCGACCCGCAGAGCGAGGAGGAGCGCTGGGCGCTGATTAACACCGACTACAACACCCAGCGGGTCTACACCCTGGAGGAGCTGTGCCCTGCCGAGGACACCCACTTTGCCGCTACCGGCATTACCGACGGGCAGTTTTTGCGCGGGGTGCGCTACCGGGGTGAGTACGCCATCACCCACAGCCTGGTCATCAGAGGGCACACCGGCTCGCTGCGCTACATCGAGTCCTATCATCGCCTGGAGAAGCTGCGGGCGATAAGTGGAGAGCTTTACTAAAGGAGGAAGTATGGCACTTGGATACGCTGGCAAGAGCACCGGCAAGTACGCCAAAGCGGGCGTGCGCGAGTACCGCGAGATGGGCTACTGGCAGCCCGACTACGTCCCCAAGGATACCGACACCCTGGCCCTGTTCCGCATCACCCCTCAGCCTGGGGTGGACGCCGAGGAGGCCGCCGCGGCGGTGGCGGGCGAGTCCAGCACCGCCACATGGACGGTGGTCTGGACCGACCGCCTGACCACCCTGGATCGTTACCAGGCCAAGGCCTACAAGGTTGAGCCAGTGCCCGGCAACCCCGATCAGGTCTTTGCCTACATTGCCTACGACCTCGCACTTTTCGAAGAGGGCTCCATCGCCAACATGACCTCCTCCATCATCGGTAACGTCTTTGGGTTCAAGGCGGTGAAGGCCCTGCGCCTGGAGGATCTGCGGGTGCCGGTGGCCTACCTCAAGACCTTCAAAGGCGCCCCCCACGGCATTCCCGTCGAGCGGGATATGCTTAACAAGTACGGTCGGCCTATCCTGGGGGCCACTGTGAAGCCCAAGCTGGGCCTTTCGGGGCGCAACTATGGCCGAGTGGTATACGAGGCCCTGATGGGCGGTCTGGACTTCACCAAGGACGACGAGAACATCAACTCTCAGGCCTTTATGCGCTGGCGCGACCGCTTCCTCTACTCCCAGGAGGCGGTGATGCGGGCCGAGCAGATGTCCGGCGAGCGCAAGGGCCACTACCACAACGTGACCGCTGCCGACATGGAGGAGGTTTTGAGGCGGGCCGAGTTCGCCAAGGAGATCGGTTCCATCATCATCATGGCCGATCTGACCATGGGCTACACCGCGCTCCAGACCCTGTCCAACTGGTGTCGCAACAACGGAATGATCCTGCACCTGCACCGGGCCTCCCACGCCACCTTTACCCGCCAGAAGAACCACGGCATCAACTTCCGGGTGCTGGCCAAGTGGATGCGGATGCTGGGAGTGGATCATATCCATGCCGGCACGGTGGTGGGGAAGCTCGAGGGCGACCCCAACCTGACCAAAGGCTACTACGCCATCCTGCGCGAGCAATACAACCACTACGATCCGGTGCGGGGCATCTACTTCGACCAAGACTGGGGCTACCTGCCGGGGGTTATGCCGGTGGCTTCCGGGGGTATTCATGCCGGGCAGATGCACCAGCTTCTGGATCTCTTCGGCGACGACGTGGTCTTGCAGTTTGGCGGCGGCACTATCGGCCACCCCATGGGCATCGCCGCCGGGGCCACGGCCAACCGGGTGGCGGTGGAGGCCATGGTGCAGGCCCGCAACGAGGGGCGCGACATCCTGGCTGAGGGGCCGGAGATCCTCCGCCAGGCCGCCAAGCACTCTCCCGCTCTGGCCGCCGCGCTGGAGATCTGGAAGGACATCACCTTCGACTTCACCTCCACCGACACCCCGGACTTTGTGCCCACCCCAACCATGTGAGCAGCCTGTGAAGGCCCCGATAAAGGAGTGAACCATGCGCATCCATCAGGGAACTTTTTCCTTCCTGCCTGACCTGACCGACGAGCAGATCGAAAAGCAGATCCGCTACATCATCCAAAACGGCTGGGCGGTCTCGGTGGAGTACACCGACGACCCCAACCCCTACAACACCTACTGGAACATGTGGGGCCTGCCCATGTTCGACCTGGAAGACCCGGCGGCGGCCATGTACGAGTTCAGGAAGTGCCGCGAGGCCTTTCCCAACCACTACATCAAGATTAACGGTTACGACTCTAGCCCCATGTGGCAGGCCCAGCGGGTGAGCTTCATCGCCCACCGCCCCACCCCGGAAGACCCTGGCTTCCGTCTGAAGCGCCTGGTTTGGTCGGACGGGCGGGTGCAGAAGTACGGCCTCGAGCCCTACGTGACCGACAAGCCCTCAGGGGAACGTTACTAGGCCTCTGGGCCCGCCCCTGGCCCTGGGGCCAGGGGCGGGGTCGCCCTAAAGAGAGGGAGCCATGACCGAGACCGTTAGCACCGCCGATCTTCGGGCCCTTTTGCAACAAACGGGGGTACCCGAGGTGCTGGAGCGCCTCGACCGAGAGCTCATCGGCCTGGCGCCAGTTAAGACCCGCATCCACGAGATTGCAGCCTATCTGGTGGTGGACAAGCTGCGCCGTGAGCTGGGCCTGGAGGCCACCCGTCCGGTGCTGCACATGGCCTTCACTGGCAACCCCGGCACCGGCAAGACCACCGTGGCCATGCGGATGGCTACCATCCTCAACCGGCTCGGCTATATCCGGCGCGACCACCTGGTGGTGGCCAGCCGCGACGATCTGGTGGGCCAGTACATCGGCCACACCGCCCCCAAGACCAAAGAGGTCTTGAAGCGGGCCATGGGAGGGGTCTTGTTTATCGACGAGGCCTACAGCCTCTACCGGGCCGAGAACGAGCGCGACTACGGCCAGGAGACCATCGAGATCCTGTTGCAGGTGATGGAGAACCAGCGCGAGGATCTGGTGGTGATCCTGGCGGGCTACGAGGACAAGATGGAGCAGTTTTTTGCCCTCAACCCCGGAATGCGCTCGCGCATCGCTCATCACATCCGCTTTCCCGACTACACTGAGGAGGAGCTGGTGGCCATCGGCAGACTGATGATCGTCGAGCAGAACTACTACCTCGACGAGGCCGCCGAGCGGGCCTTTGTGGAGTACGTTCGCTGCCGCAAACGGCTGCCCAACTTCGCCAATGCCCGCTCCATCCGCAACGCCATAGACCGTTTTAAGCTGCGCCAGGCCAAGCGCCTCTTCGAACGGGCCGGCCAGGTTAGCGCCGACGACCTGCGCCGCATCGCTGAAGAAGACATCCGCGCCAGCGAGGTTTTTCGGGAGTGCGAGGAACTCGATACAGGAGGCCAAGATGCCCCATAGACCCTTCATGCTCGGCATTGCGGGCGACTCGGGGGTGGGTAAGACCACTATCTCAAGCGGGATAGCCCGTCTTCTGGGTCAAGAGCGAACCACCAACATCTGCGTGGACGACTACCACCGGTACGACCGTAAGCAGCGGGCTGAGCTCCAGATCACCCCCCTCCACCCCGAGTGCAACTACATGGACATCATGGAGCAGCACGTCCGGCTTTTGGCCATGGGGGAACCCATCCTCAAGCCGGTGTACAACCACGCCACCGGCACCTTCGACCCGCCGGTATACATTCCGCCCCCCAGGGCCATTCAGGAAGGCAGCCGCCAGATTCCCCGGGCGGTGGTGCTCGAGGGGCTGCTCACCCTGTTCTCCCAGCCCATGCGCGACCGCTACCACCTGAAGGTCTACCTCGACCCCGAGGAAGAGCTGCGGCGGGAGTGGAAGGTCAAGCGCGACGTGGCCAAGCGGGGCTACACCCCCGAGCAGGTGGTGGCCGACATCGAGCGGCGGATGCCCGATTCCAAGGCCTATATCTGGCCCCAAAAGGAGCACGCCGACATCGTGGTGCGCTTCTACCGGCCTCCCGGCTATCACCCCGAGAAGCCCAGCACCCTTTCGGTGCGGATAACCCTCAGGCGCAGCCTGCCCAAGCTTGACTTGACCGAGGTGCTCCACTCGGCCTTCGAGGACGAACCGGCGGTGATCCGCCTCGAGGCCCGCAAGGAGGCCGACATCCTGGACATCTCGGGGGGGCTGGAGCCCGAGCGGGCGGCCGTGTTTGAGCGCCTAATTTGGGAACAGCTCGGTTCCCACGCCGAGCACTTCAACCCCGAACTCATTGGCACCTTCTGGGACAAGGGCGGCCAGAGCTACCCTCTGGCCCTCACCCAACTGGTTATCGCGTATTATCTGGTACATATGCGCGAGCAGGCCATCCAGAAGGGAGCCCTGGCCTATGCCTGAATTCTTGGTGGCTCCCTCCATCCTCACCGCCGATTTTGCCCGGCTGGGCGAGCAGATCCAGGAGGCCGAGGCGGCGGGGGTGGACTGGATTCACCTGGATGTGATGGACGGGCGCTTTGTGCCCAACCTGACCTTTGGCCCGCTGGTGGTGGAGGCTATCCGCAAGGTGACCGGGCTGCCGCTGGACGTGCACCTGATGATTGTGGAGCCCGAGCGCTACCTGAAGGACTTTGCCCAGGCCGGAGCCGACTGGATTACCGTGCACGCCGAAGCCACCCCCCATGCCCACCGGGCGGTGCAACAAATCAAGGAGCTGGGCAAGAAAGCCGGGCTGGCCATCAACCCAGCCACGCCCCTGGAGGCCCTGCTGCCCCTGTTGCCCGAGCTCGACCTGGCCCTCCTGATGAGCGTGAACCCCGGCTTTGGGGGGCAGAAGTACATCGCAACCAGCACCGAGCGCATCCGCCGCCTGCGGGCTATGCGCGACGAGCTAAACCCCGGCTGCCTGATCCAGGTAGACGGGGGCATCAAGCCCGAGAACGTGGCCGAGGTTTACCGGGCCGGGGCCGACGTGGTGGTGGTTGGAAGTGCCTTATTCAACAACCAACCTGTGTCGGATAATATGAAGAAACTGTTAGGAGAAGTGTATGCCGCTGGCTCTCGGTAAAGACGTACTGGACAAGGCGCGGCGCGAAGGCTATGCCGTGCCCAGCTTCAACACCAACAACTTAGAGATTACCCAGGCTATCCTCGAGACCGCCGAAGCCCTGCGAGCCCCGGTCTTTATTCAGGTCTCGGATGGGGCCCGCAAGTACGCCGGGCTGGAGAACCTCTCCAACCTGGTACGCGACATGGCCAGCCGAGTGAGTGTGCCGGTGGTGCTGCACCTCGACCACGGCGCCGATTACAAGATGGTGCTACAGGCACTGCGCGCAGGCTTTACCAGCGTGATGATCGATGCCTCGCACCACCCCTTCGAGGAGAACGTCCACGAAACCCAGCGGTGCGTGGAAGCCGCCCACGCCGTGGGGGTGAGCGTGGAGGCCGAGCTGGGCCGCCTGCAGGGCATCGAGGACAACATCGTGGTGGATGCCAAGGATGCCTTCCTCACCGACCCCGACGAGGCTGAGCGCTTCGTGGAGGCCACCGGCATTGACTACCTGGCCATCGCCATCGGCACTTCCCACGGGGCCTACAAGGGCAAGGGGCGGCCTTACATTGACCACGCGAGGCTCGAGCAGATTGCCACACGGATCTCCATTCCCCTGGTGCTGCACGGCTCCTCGGGGGTGCCCCAGTGGCTCAAGGACAAGATGAGCGCCACCGGGGCCGACCTGGGCGACCCCACCGGCATCCACGACGAAGACGTGCGCAAGGCCATTCCCAACGGCATCGCCAAAATCAACATAGACACCGATCTGCGCCTGGCCTTCACCGCCGGAATCCGCGAGGTGGTGGTGGGCAACCCCAAGGAGTTCGACCCCCGGAAGCTTTTGGGCAAGGGGCGGGAGTACCTGAAGCAGGTCATCAAGGAAAAGTTCGAGCTGATGGGCACGGTGGGGCGGGCCTAGGCCCCTCCTGAAGCCTTTTATTACGGGATTGGGATTGTTCGTTAAGCGCTGGTTGCACGGATATGGTTTTGAGGGCACGTTGTCCCGTGGTAGCAAGAGAACATTCGAGTCATTCTGTCTGCCAAACACGGTCAATGACCCCTCCCCCCTTGTGGGGGAGGCCGGGTGGGGGGTTTTGGCGAAATCGAGCTTCCAGAGTAGATGTCCGCTGAGTGAATTTCTTATGCATCGTGTGGAGCAAATAATCCAGACCGTGCTCTGGCAGGCTCGCTGGGTCATGCTACTGCCGGTGGTGGGCCTTTTGGCAGGAGCGGTGTACTTTGCCCTGCAAACGGGCCTCGAGGTCTGGCGGGCGCTCAGCTCGAACAGCCTGGAAAAGGCCCTGCCCCTGATGGTGGGGGCCGTAGACCTAGCCCTTTTGGCCTCGGTGCTCATCATCTTTGCGCTGGGGCTCTACGAACTCTTTATTGCCGAGGTCACCCGGCTCGAGGGTAGCCTGAATAACGTACTCAGGGTGCACAGCCTCAACGATCTCAAGACCAAGCTGGGCCAGGTCATCCTGATGATTCTGGTGGTGAAGTTCTTTGAAAAGGCGCAGGCCTTTGCGCCCAAAGGGGCACTGGATTTCCTATTCTATGCTGGAGCCGTAGCCCTACTGGGGGCGGCCTTGTGGCTGGTGCAGGCCCGGGAAAAACCCGACAAATAACCTTTAGTTATCCTTGAGATAACAAAAAGTGGCTTGCAAACCGATTTTTTAGCGGCATACTATAAGCTGGAGGTGACACAACTTGACCAAGCGTAACCTTTCCTTACTTTTTTCTTCGGCCCTGATTCTGTTGGGTCTGGGAGCCTACCTGTTCAGCGCTCAAACCGCCGTGGCCCAGGCCAGCCCCCTCTATGCCCAGTGCCAGGGCTGCCACCAGCCTACCGGCGCAGGCGTGCCCGGCGTCTTCCCCCCGCTAGCAGGCCATGTGCCCGAAATTCTGGAAGCCAAAGGGGGCCGCGAGTTCCTGATCCAGACCCTCCTGTACGGCCTGCAGGGCCAGATTACCGTTAAGGGCACCAAGTACCAGGGTGTAATGCCCGCTTATGCCCAGCTCAAGGACGAAGAGATAGCCGGCTTGCTCAACCATATCTCGACCCAGTGGGGCAACAAGTTCCCCGCTGGTCAGAAAGCCTTTACCGCCGAGGAGGTCAAGGCCCAGCGCGCCAAGACCATGACGGCGGCCCAGGTGCTGGAAGCCCGCAACAAGCTCGGCCTCAAGTAGCTTTACGGTGAAACACGGCTCGGACACTTCGTTCCGAGCCTTTCTGCATGTTTTGGCTAGATTATTTTGCGGAGTATCGTGGCTATCTGCCCTTTGCCCAGCTCCACATTGCCTGAAGCGGCCTGGGCCTCCCAGGCACTTAAGTACTCTTCCAAAATCACGCTGGCTACAGAGTCCATGGCCTTTCGGGTGGCGTTGATCTGGTCGAGTAGCTCGCTAAAGGGACGACCCTCCTCGGCCATGCGCTGCAGGCCCCGCACCTGGCCTTCAATGCGCTTAAAACGCCGAAGGATGCCCTCCAGGGTTTCGGGGTCGCTGAAGGTGCCGTCTAGCTTGGGCCTACCTGCGTTCATGTTCTTTCTCCACTCAGAGCCGCTCTTGCAGCCACTCCGGGGTGATCTTGAGGAAGAAGCTGTTGAGCTGGGTGTAGGTGCCGGTTAGCAGCAGGATGCCTACCGCAATCAGAACCAACCCTGCGGCGATCTCCACCGCATGGGAAAGCCGCGCAGCACGTTTGAGGAAGGCTCGAGCCCTATCGGCAAAGAAAGCCACCAGCAAGAACGGCACCGCCAGCCCCAGGATGTAGGCCACCAACAGATGCACCCCCCCGCCGGTTGCGGTAAGGGTGAGGATGCCCCCCAGAATTGGGCCGATGCAGGGGGTCCAGCCCAGCCCCAGCACGATGCCCAGCACGAAAGCTCCCCAGGGGCGGTCGGTCGCACCTTCGTAGCGCAGATTCACGCCCCATTTGGGCTTGAGGCCCAGCATGTAGAGCCCCAGCAGAATCAGCACCCCGCCCCCAATGCGGCCCAGGAGATCGCGATGCTCAAACAGCAAGCCCCCTAGCAGGGTGAAGGGCAGCCCCAGCAGAAAGAAAATGGACGAGAAGCCCAGCACGAAGAAGACCGCATTGCGTATGGGACGGCCCTGCTGCCCCCCCAGGTAGAGTAGGTAGGTGGGCACCAGGGGGAGTACGCAGGGCGAGAGGAAGGAGAGAACTCCCGCCAGGAAGGCTATGGGTAGGCTCAGGGTCATACCGTGCGGCTTTTAGGAGGACATACCTCCAATACTTGATGGGCTGGTGAGTTGGCGTGTTAGACCTCGAGGGTTGGAATCTACCTGCTAGCTAGGCTCTGGGCAGTTCCTCGAACAGGTTTGTCCATACATTTATAACCTGGCCGCCTCCGCTGGTTTGGCCTGTTTCGATGGCTTTGATCACCGTTAGAGAGCGCATGTCCAGCTTGTAGAGGTTGCCATCGGCGTTCGAGAGGTAGCCAAAGCGGCCATCCCTGGTGAAAACCACATGGCCCATCCTGCCTTTCCCGATGACCAGATCCTTCAGGGTGCGCAGGCCAGGGATGTCAATCACGGTGATTACATTGTTGCCGTAGTTGGTAGCAATGGCCCTGCGCCCGTCTGGCGTGTTATAGGCATGCCCAACGCCGGTGCTGGCACAGCTCACGCGGTGAACAAGGCGCTTGGTTCGAGTGCTGTAAAAGGCCACCTCACGGCCTCGTAGATTGTTGCCCGGCCCGCGGTTGAGGGCCATGAAGTAGCGTCCATCTTGAGTGAAGTTACCATGGTGGGCCTCAACAGCTTCCTCCCCAATGAGGGGCATGTCCATCTGGGCCAGGACAGGCAGCCCGGACTGGGTCAGGTCGTAGACCACAATGCCGGGTTTGACCTGGGCATTGCCCTCATGGATCAACCAGAGTTCTTTACCATCCGGGCTGATGCAGGGGTAGTGAGGTACACTGGGCGATTTGTAGGTGCGTACCGACCAGTCGGTGGTATCTACCACTATTAGCCGGTCGTCTACCCGATCCATTGAGTAGAAGTAACGGCTATCCCAGCTCCAGGCATTATGCATGGAGGTTACGCCCTTGGGCTGGTTCTGCACCGGTATTTCAAGGGTTTTTTCGATGCTGTCATCCTGAGTTCGGATGAATACCAGCCGTAGTTTTCCATCGCTCAGACCCCAGTGATCCACGCCGACCCGCTGGCCGTTTGGGCTTACCAGACCATGCTTGGGCCTGTTGCCGGTCTCGAGTACCTTGGCCACCCGCAGGTTTTGCATGTCGAGTACCACCACCCGGGTCTCACCCTCGGCGGCGCCGCTCACATAAACCTTCTTCGCATCGGGCGTCATGCTTCCCAGGGTAGCCCCACGAGCGGTATCCAGACTGGCTACGAGTTGGTCGTTACGGCTGTCCACAATGAACGCTTTCGCGTTTGCGTTTAGGAAGACCACGTAGTCTGACCAGACCACCGAGGAGGGTTGCGCCGCGGCCTGTTGGACGCCTTGTGCGGCGGCCAGGCTTGCGGCTGTCGCCCCAAGTGTCTTGAGTACATCGCGACGGCTCACTTCACTCATCCGAAACCTCCTGGAGAGCAATGTTGTAATCCTGGCGGAAAAGCCAGCCAGCCTCGGTGGCTTAACCCAGCACCGGGCAGGTGGTGGGGGCTTTGGTGTGTTCGGCGTAGGGTATCACGGTGGCTTTGGCCACCTCCTCGCGGGCCCGGGCGGTGGTGCGGAACAGGTCGCGCAGGGCCTGGTTCTGGGCGCGGAAGAAGGCGTCGAACTGGGGGTTGCCCAGGAAGCCCACGGCGTAGGCTTCGTCCTTGGCGGCGTCGTATTCCAGGGCCACCGCAGCCAGGGCGTGGGGGGCCGGGCCGCCCTTCACCTCGCCGCCCTTGGTTACGTCGAAGGCCGAGAGGTGGGCGCAGCAGACCATGCGGGGGCCCCTGTTTCCTTCGGGCTTGTAGTAGCCCATCGCACCCAGGTTGGGGGCCGCGTAGCTGTAGGCATGGGGGCAGATGCTGGTGTAGGCCACGATGTTTTTGCCTTTGCCCACTCCCCCCGTCCAGCGGTAGTTCTTGCCATCGGGCATTTTTACATCTACCGGCGACAGCTCGGCGTCCACATTTACCAGAATGTTTGGCGTGGCCGCAAACGGATAGGCAAAAACATACGGCTCGTGGGGCTTCAGGCTGCTCAGCTTAAAGGGGTTGCCGGCTTTGTCTACCAGCAGGGCCTTCTGAAACGCATTGACGTTGCTCTGGGCTCGAACGAACTCGAGCATCCCCAAAGGCGACAGCTTGAGCAATAGGCCCAGCGAAGCGCCCTTCGCCAGTAAATCGAGAAAGTTGCGACGATCCATACAGTTACCTCAGGGGAGCTTGAGCCAGGGGAAGCGCTTCTGGGTGCTGGGGTCGAGCTCCAGCAAAGCCCGGGCGGGCATCTGCACTTTGGGCAGGGTCTGAGCGTTCATTGGCTCGCTTTCATCAATAACGCCGTTCTGGTAGAGAATGTAGGCCACCACTGCGTAGACCTCGTCGTTGCTGAGGATGCCGGGGGTGGCAAAGGGCATGGCCCGGCGGGTGTAGTCGAAGAGGGTGGTGGCGTACTGCCAGTAGTTCCCGATGGCAAAGTCCACCGAGTCAACCTCTTTCGTGATGGGGAAGGGCTCGGAGACCAGCCGGGTAAAAGCCCCGCCCTCGCCGGTTGCGCCGTGGCAACTGGCGCAGTGGGTGGCATAGACCTTGGCCCCCTCGTCTACGGTGCCCTGGCCGGGGGGCAGGCCCACCCCATTGGCCAGGATGGAGGGCCGGATATTCCACTCCTGCACCTCCTGCTCGGAGAGCGGGGTGCCGATCTGGTAGCGCCCCTGGGCCAGCACCAGAGCCGACAGGGCCAGGGCCGAAAGGGTGATGTAGAACCACTTGCGCCGCATCAGGACTCACCTCCACAGCCGCCCCGCCCCACCGCGCCGAGCCGCTCGGGCGCTCCGGCCAGGGTTTTGTCGCCGTTGACCACCTTGCCATCGGCCCCGATCCGCCAGGCCTGGATGGCGTTGTAGTGGTAGCGGTTGTTGCGGGCCCACTTGGCAAAAAACTCCTCCTGGGTGGGCTGGGTGTTGCCTTTTTCGTCCCAGGCCCGGCTCATGATGACCGTCTCCTTGCCGTCCCAGACCCAGTTGTATTTGAAGCGTACCACCGAGAGGGCGTCGGGGGCGGGCTCGAGGTTGGCCCGTTTCCAGGTCTTGCCGCCGTCCAGCGAAATTTCCACCCGGCGAATGCGCCCGTGCCCGCTCCAGGCCAGGCCGCGAATCTCGTGGAAGCCTCGCTGAATCTGCTGCAACCCCGAGGGGTAGGTGATGATGGACTCGGGATCCATAACCCAGGTAAAGGCCCAGATTTTGCCGTCGGCCATTACATCGGTGTACTCCGAGGTCTCGTCTTTGCTCATCACCGGAGTGTCGGTTACCTGGATGCGTCGCAGCCACTTGACCTGAATGCTCCCCTCCCAGCCCGGCACCACCAGCCGCACCGGGTAGCCCTGCTCGGGCCGGATGGCCTCGCCGTTCTGGGCATAGGCCACCAGTACGTCGTCCAGGGCCTTATCCAGCGGCAGGCTGCGGGTGTAGGCTGCGGCGTCCTGGCCTTCGGGAATCAGCCAGCGGGCCCCCTCCTTGATGCCGGCCTCCTTGAGCAGGATGGAGAGGGGCACGCCCGTCCAGGAGGAGTTCGAGACCAGGCCCCGGCTGCGGGTGGCGGTCAGGGTCATGTCGGGGGGGTTGCGGTAGCCGTTCTGCCCGTTGCCGGCGCACTCGATGAAGTAGGTGCGGGTCACCGAGGGGAAACGCTTGAGGTCTTGCAGGGTGAACATCAGGGGGCGCTCGACCATGCCGTGAATCACCAGCCGGTAGTCGGCGGGGTTCACGTTGGGCACCCCACCGTGGTGCCGCTCGAAGTGCAGCGAGCTGGGGGTGATGATGCCCTCGAGCTTCTCCAGCGGCGTGAAGTCGGCCCCCGTGTGGCGGCTGCGCAGGTTGGGGGAGATGTAGCGAATCACGTCTTTCTCAAACTCGCTGCGTTCCCCGTACTCGCGCAGGGTGTTTCCCAGAATCTTCATGGTGTCGGTAGCGCCCGGGGGAATCTTGCCCTGGGCCAGCCCAGGTGAGAGCTTCACGAAAGCCCCGGCGGCCACACCCTTACCCAATAACTGGAGGAGTTTTCTACGGTTCATGCCTTACAAATCTCCGTGAAAAGGAGGTGGGGTGCAAAGCCCCACCCCCGCTGGTTTTAGGTTTCGGGCCCGAACATATCGCCCCACAGGCCCCGGGCCCACTCGAGGGCCAGAGCGCCGTTTTGTTTGGAGCGCTGGTTGTCTACCGTAGCCTGCTGCCGCACCTGCCGGGCCGCTTCGTCCCAGTTGTGTTTGTGCGAGACCCAGATGGACTCCTCAGAGTTCACAAAGCTGTAGCAGATGTTGTCGGGCAGCGGGTTGGGAATCTCGGCCAGTTGCTTACCGGCGATGCGCTGGGCAATATGCTCGGCCACGATCTTGCCGTCGTTGTAGGCCACCTGACCGCTCTTGGGGTAGGGGACATTCCCCATCACATCGCCAATCACGTACACTCGGTCGTCGCGCTCGGAGAGGAAGGTGGGGAGGCGTACGTTGGCCCAGCGGTCGCCCAAGCCTGCGGTGCGCACAATCTCGCCGGCCTTCATGGGCGGGATGATGTTGGCCAGGTCGAACTCGAACTCACCCAGACTGGTCTTGACGGTCTTCTTGGCGTAGTCAATGGCGGTTACTTCGGCCTGGGGGATGTACTGGATGTAGTCCTTGTAGAGGTCGTTGAAGGCCGCCGTGAAGCCGGGGGCCTTAGAGATGGGGCCGGGGTTAGCATCCAGCACGATCACCTTGCCCTTGATCTGGTTGGTCTTGAGGAAGTAGGCCAGCATGGCCGCCCGCTCGTAGGGGCCGGGGGGGCAGCGGTAGGGCGGGCGGGGAATGGCCAGTACGATATCCCCCCCTTCAAAGTTATCGAGCTGGCGTTTGAGGGCGATGTGCTCGAAGGGCTTGAAGCCTACCGGCAGGAACTGCTTGACCTCGCTATAGCCCTGGATGGCCTCGTACATATAGTCAATGCCGGGCGAGACCACCAGGTAGTTGTAAAAGATGATGCCGCTGGTGGTGCGCACGTAGCGTCCGGCCCGGTTGACCTCGATGGCCCGCTCGTTGACGAAGGTGACCCCTGCCTTGACCACGTTGGTGTAGTCGAAGACCAGGAAGTCCAGATCCTTCACCCCACCCAGGTAGAGGTTGCTCATGGGGCAGGACATGAAGGCCGGGTTTTTCTCAATCAGTACCACCTCGATGTTGGGGTTCTTGCGGCGCAGATGGCGGGCCGTGCTGATGCCGCCCCAGCCCCCACCGATAATCACCACTCGGTTGCCACGAGCCGGCCCCAGCACACTGCTGGGCTTGCTGAAAAACTCCTGGGCAAAGCCGCTACTGGCTGCCGTGGCCCCGATTAATGCACCGGCCTTGAGAAACTTGCGACGCGTCACTTTGCTCATATTCCCTCCCGTAACCCGAGCCACTCCAGAGGGTGCTCCTCCGGTCGCACTAGTGTGCTTGGGCTTGACCATGAGATTATCAGATTTTGTCCAAGCTCACAAAAGCTATAACCAGCGGTTATGTCCTTTATTGCTGTGGGCGATATGGTTGACCCCCGACCCCTTCCAGAATCTGGCTCATGACCCGCCGGGCTTCCTGGAGCATACCCATGGTGGCTTGGCTCTGGGCAACCCCAGGCATAATGCCCATTAACATCGGCTCAATGGCCCCCACCAGGACACCGCCCTGCATGGGCACCACAAAGAACCGGCAGGGTGCTGCAAAGCCCCCGGCGGGTTGGGTCTTGAACATCTGATAGGCCCACTCGCTCTTGCAGGGCTGAATACCCACCACATTACCCATTTTGACCGAGGGCAGCACATTGAGCCCGTTATTACCCAACTCACTCTCAATCAGCAGGGTCAGCTCGTCTGCATTGCCGCCCTCAACCATGTACATCAGGGCAGGCATCATGCCGGAGCTGGGGTCGGGCATCATGGCCGGGGCTATCTTGCGGGGCAGGCCCAGGCTGGCAATGACTGCTTTGAGCTTGGCCCCCAGCAAGCGGCTTTTAGTATTCTTGACCCCCAGCATGCCAAACATCAGATCGGGGTCGAAGGTGCCCACAGTGGTCACACCGGGCCGAGCGGCGTGTACATAGATGGTCGGCGGCAGGATGATGGCGGTCATGAAGTTCTCCTGCACAGCGGCCAGCACGCCTGCTTCGGGCTCCAGTACCATCAGCAGGTAGTCCGGGAAGTCAGACTTGAAGTTCTTGACCTGCCCCCCCAGATTGAGGGTGCGGGCTACCTTAAGGCCTTGGGCGTTCACCGCCGCTTCGACGCGGGCCTGGGCGTCGGCCACGCTGACCCCGCGCAGGGTGGTTTCCAGCGATTGGGCCAGGGCTGAAAGCGACAGGATAAAGCCTACGATAAAGATCCATTTGTTCTTCATAACCCTCCTTCAGGGTCTCTGCACCGGCAGGTTGAGCTCGAGCCAGCTTCTAAACCCCCCACTCAGATTTTTGACTTCGCGGTAGCCCAGGGCCCGCAGGTAGGCTGCGGCTACCGCGCTCACGTGCCCGGTGCCACAGTACACCAGGATGGGCTTGTCCTTTTGTTTGGGAAGTTCGCTCAGGCGGTCGGGGAGCTGACTGATGTGGATTTGCACTGAGCCCGGTATGAAGCCCCTGGCCCGCTCCTCGTTGGTGCGCACATCCAGGATGAACGGCTCAAAGACCTCTACGAAATCCCGGGCTTCGGCGGCGTAGAGCAGGTAGCTGGCCGGGTTGATTTTCTTGAGGAAGCTGCCCATCTGTAGAAGGGCTCCTGGGGTCATCTCCTGGGCGAACCCCAGGCTGCCCAGCAGCATCAGCACAGGCCAGACTCTACGCATGTGTTCCTCCTTTAGCGGGTGAAACCCGGCAACTCGGTGAACTTGTTCTTGCCCTTGGTGGCCTCGGCCAGCATGTAGATGGAAAGGGCGATGTAGGGTTCAGAGTAGTACTCGGGCGGATGGATGCCCACCGACTCGTAGCAGAATGCAATGCGGTCTTGCAGGGTGTAGAGCTTGTCGGCCTCGAAGCGGTAGGCGGGCCACTCGTTGGAAAGGCCCTGGCGCGGGCTGCGCACCGGCGAGAGCCGCACCTTGCCCCCGGCGTAGCTGTCATGGCAGATGGCGCAGTTCATGTCGCGGTCGCCCGCCCGGTGGAACCATAGCTCCCGGCCCAGGTTGTACATGGCAATTTCCTGAGAGGTTTTGGGCACCACGTTGATGGGCATCTCGGTGGACTTGGAGGCCACGAAAGCGGTGAGGGCCTTCACGTCGTCGCGCTTGATGTCCTGTGGGCGGAAGCCCTGAAGGTTGACCATGCAGCTCACGATGCGGGTCTCGAGGTCTTCCACCCTGCGGGTATCGGCAAAGTAGCGGGGCAGCTGGGTCAGAGCCCCCTCGAGCTTCCCCGGCCCCAAGCCGAAATCGCAGGCCTCGAGGGAGACATTCTTGGGGCCCCGCTTCTGGGCAAAAAGCTCCTCGCCCTGGGCGGCATACAGCTCGCCGGGCAAGATGCCGGCGGTCTGGCGGAACAGCTCCCGCTGCCGCTCGGCTTCCTTGTAGGGGTCTACCTCTTGCTGCTGGGTGAGGGCAATACCGAGGCCCAACCCCAGCGCCAACAAAAATCCAATCCACAGGCTGCGGTCGCGCATGGCATCACCTCTTGGCGTTCACCGGCGAGGCCGGGTCGAGCAGGAAAGCGGTTACGTGGGCGGTTTCTTCGGGGGTAAGGATGCCGTGGTGGCCCGCCCGGTACATGAGCGAGCAGGGCATGGAGGCCCAGGCGTTGTAAATCTTGTCGTAGGTGTACTTGACCACCGGTTCGCTGGTGCCGCGCTGCCCATAGCCCACCAGCCCCGGCCCCATGCGCCCGGCTCCGGCCTCTCTGGGGTCGCCGGTGTGGCAGGCGTAGCAGTTGCCCTTGCGGGGGTTGGTGAACAGGGCCTCGCCCTGTTTCCAGTCGCCCATCAGCTTGCCGTTGGCGGGGTATTTGATAAGAGCGCGCTGACGCTCGAGGAAGGCCCCTACCAGCTCGGGGGGTATTTTGTCGCGGTACTGTGAGCAAAGCGCTTGATCGGGGTCTTGTTTCATGGTTTCGGCAAACTTGCTGCCACCGCTGTTGATGGCCTGCTGAACCCGCTGCTGGAAGGATCCCTGCTGAGACAGGGTAAGCCCCATCAGAAGTACGGCCAGTAAACCAACCAAATGTCTGCTTTTCACCTATAGACCTCCTTCTTATCCAGGTAACACATAGCGTTGATCCAATACCCGCATGCTGGGGCGCGGGGGGATGTTGACGGTTTTGACCTGCTTCAGATACTCGGCGATGATGTCGTAGATAGGCCGGGGGGTGTATTTTTCCACCAGGGTGCCGCTGCGCTGCAAGCGCCCGCCAAACGAAGCCAGGGTGTACTCCCGGTTGGGGTCGAGACGGCGGCCCCGGATGGCTACGTTGCGGACGCGCTGGCCGGTGGGGGCATTTACCGCCAGGTCGTAGGAGAGCCCGAAGACCCGGCTCATGTCCCCGCCCTGCTGATAGAAGGGGTCGGGGTTGAAGGTGTTGGCGGCCACATCCTCGAGAACCGCCTGCAAGCGCTCCCCCTTGAGCCGGAACACGTACACCTCAGGGTAGGTGTAGCCGGTGTAGGCCAGGACTTTGTCCATGGTGATGGGCTGGCCCGGCAGGATGGCCGTACCCCAGCGGGTGCCGGTGCTGAAAGCCACCTCGACCTCGGGGTAGGCTGCCTGCACGGCCCGGCAGGCCAGCTCGTCGAGGGTGGAGTAGGTGGAGTCGCGCTTGTAGAGCAGGGTCTCGGTGGTGCCCAGCACCTGATCCAGGTAATCCAGGTGTGGTGCGTAGGTCTCGCGGATGAAGGCCTCGAGCGCCGGGTCGGGCTTGATCAGGTTGGTGGCTACCGGCAGGGTGCGGGCTCGCAGGTCGGCAATCCCGCCTTTCTTCATCTGCAAGTCCACCCGCACCACCGCCTTGCCGGCCGACCCCCCGGCTACCAGCCAGGTGTTGCCCACCCGGATGGGGGCGGGGGTGAAGTCGTGGGTGTGGCCGGTGAGGATCAGGTCAATCCCCTTGATGCGGGCTGCCAGCGCCAGATCCAGTGGCACGCCGTTGTGCGAGAGCATCACCACTGCATCCACGCCCTTGCCGCGCAGTTCGTTCACGTATTTTTGCAGCTCGTTTTCCCTAACACCAAAAGAAAGCCCCTCGGAGAACTCCTCCGGGTGCGAGACCTTTACATAGGGGAAGCTCGAGCCGATGATGCCCAGGCTGTAGCCCCCGATCTCGTGGATGGCATAGGGCGGGTAGATGGGGTCGCCAAAGAGGTCGTCCACTATATTGAAGCTGACCACCCGGGCTTTTAGCTCCTTGACCAGCTCCTCCACGCGCTCCCGGCCCAGGGTGTACTCCCAGTGGAAGACCATGTGGTCGAAGCCCACCCGGTTCATCCAGTCCACCACCACCTGCCCTCTGGTGCGCAGCGAGATGCCGGAGTTGGTCCAGGTGTCGCCGCCATCCAGTACCAGGGTGCGCTTCTCGCCCGCCTGGGCTTTTTGCTGCTTGATAAGGGCCCCGATATAAGCCCCACCCCCCATGGGCCCAAAGCGCTGGGCCAGCGTCGCAAAATCTACCGAGGAGAATGCGTAGGCCTCGAGGCTACCCCGCCGGAGGCCGTAATAGCGCAAAAAGGCCTCGCCGGTCAGGTAGCCGGGTTTGCCCTCCAGCGCCTTGGCGGCCAGTAGGTTGGGCGGCTCCATAAAGTAGTGGGGCCGTAGTTGAGCGTGCAGGTCGGTGTTGAAGAGCAGGGTAACGTTGCCAAAGGGGGGAAGGTCGTACAACTGCTCGGGACGCTCCATAGCCTGGGCAAAGGCTTTGGGGGAGGTCATGCCCAGAGCCAGCAAGAGTTGTACCAGTTCACGTCGGGTCATAACACCTCCGTTCCCAGGCCCAGATACCCGCCGGGGAGCGATAAGATTCGAGAAGTTAGCGCTTCAGCGCCGGTTTGGTGTTGAAGTCCGAGGCCGGGTCGAGCAGGTAGGCCACCACGTGGGCGATCTCCTCCGGCTTGAGCAGGCCGTTGTGTCCGAAGCGGTACATCACCGTGCAGGGGAAGTAGGCCCAGGTGTTGTAGATCACCTCGTAGGTGTATTTCTGCATGGCCTCAGAGGTGCCCCGCTGGCCGTACTTCTCCAGGCTGGGCCCCACATTCCCCCCAATGTTGAGGGGCGAGCCCACATGGCAGGAGAAGCAGTTGCCCCGCGCCAGGGTGTTGAAGATGGGCTCGCCCTGCTTCCAGTCGCCCATCAGCTTTCCATCGGCAGGGTACTTGATGCTCCTGCGCTGCTCTTCGATGAAGGGGCCCAGCACCTCGGCGGGTAGCTTGTTGCGATGAATGGAGCAGAGCGCCTGATCGGGGGCCTGCCGGAGGAGCGTGTTGGCGTAGTTCTGGCCTCCGGCCTGGATTAGCCGTTGGAGCTCGGCGTTAATGTACGACGGGTTGGTTTGACCGCTGGCCAGGCCCAGGAGCATAAGCAGCAAGGTGGGTAGATAAAATCGCCGCACAAGACCTCCCTAGCGTATGAAACCGGGCAAGTCCATCCGCGCCCCTCTGGCCTGGGTGTTCATGAAGAGGGTCAGAGCGATGATGGGCTCGGAGTAGAAGTCGGGGGCCGGCATGCCCAGGTTGGCGTAGCAAGCTCGGATGCGGTCGGCCATGGTCCAGGCCTGGTCGTTGGAGTAGCGGAAGGCCGGCCAGTGGCTGGCGGCGCGTTTGTCCTTGAGGATGTCCGAGTAGGGAAGCACCCCCGCCCGCTTACCCACGTAGGTGACGTGGCAGGTCGCACAGCCCATATCCCGGGGGCCGGCCCGCAGGTAGAAAAGCTGCTCCCCAAGTTCGTAGAGCTTTTTCTCCTGGGGCATCAGGGGCCGCACCGTTACGGGTTGCTCGTTCGACAAGGAGGCTATGTAGAAGGCAATCGCGACCACATCGCTGCGCCGGATGTCCTGCGGCTGGAAGCCCTGGAGCCGAATCATGCAGGTGCGGATGCGCGAGTCGAGGTCTTCTACCTTACGGGTATCGAAGAAGTAGCGGGGCAGCCGGCCTACCACCCCTTCAAGCTTCCCCGGCCCCCGACCAAAGTCGCAGGCCTCGAGGGAAGCGTTTTTGGGGCCGCGCCTGGCCTTGAAAAGCTGCTCTCCTTGCTCTACGTACAGGTCACTGGGCAGAATGCCCCCGCTCTGCTCCAGAAGCTGCTTCTTTTGCTTCTCGGCCTCCTTGACCGGATCGTCCTCTTCCTGGGCCAGTACCACCAGACTAAAGAGGGCCAGAACTGCCGCCCCTACCAAACGCCAGAAGCGACCCATGCAAACCTCCTATGCCAGGGTGAGGTCTGCGGTTTTCTCGCCGGTTTGGCCTGTGAGATCCTTGCAGGTGACCTTGATCTGACCTGCTTTGCTGGCCTTCATCTTGAAGGCAAACAGCGGGTTGGCGCTGGTGCCAGGGCCGGGCTTGACCTGGGCAATAAGTTGATTGTCCATCAGAACGTTAAGTTCGGTGATGTGGTCGGCGGGAATCACCTTACCGCTGGCATCCCGACGGGTGCCGGGTTCCATAGCGTGCTGGGCGACAATCTGTATACGCACTTCCTCGCCCGCCTTGGGCTTAGCAGGACTAAAACGAACCAGTAAATTAATCGGCATTGCGCACCTCCTAACCGCAGCCACCCACGGTGACCCGTACCGACTGCGAAGCCATCAAGAACTTGCCGTCTTTGGTCTCAACAATGGCCCGTACGGGCGCGGTTTCGGCTACCCGCACGCGGGTTGCGTAGTAGGGCAGAACCCCATTGAGAATCACCGTGAAGAGCAGCGGGTTGGCGTTCTTGTCGCTGAAGCAGTGAATGGCCTTGACCTGATCGGCGGGCAGGCTGGCTTCAATCTCCACCGGCACGTTGGCGCCCGACTCGGCGATGGTGGGGGCGACCAGCTTGACCTGCTGTGATACGGTCATGTCTTTGAAGCCTTTGCCCAGCACCTGTTGCAAACCCTTCTCTAAGTTGGCCAGATCCTGGCCCTCGAGGGCTGCTGGTGCCTGGGTTTGAGCCAGCGCAGAAGTCAGCTGGTTGGCCAGCATCGTTCCGGCGACGGCCCCTGCCGACGCTTTCAAAAAAGTCCTTCTATCCACAACCTTCACCTCCTGCTTTCGCACAGATTTGCTGAAGCTCTTTCAGAAACTGCGCGCGGGTACGGCTGCCAAACAGCCGCCCCACTTCTTTCCACGTACCCCCCTGGGGTACGAAGAAAACCAAACTGGGGGTGCCAAAAGCCCGCATCTGGGCGCTTAGAGCGCGGCCCTCGAGGCTCTGGCTATCCACACTGGCCACCACAAAGCGGTGAAGGAGGGTTCTCGAGACCGCCGCATCGGAAAAGACATGGGTGTTCATCTGGTCGCAGTAGGGGCAGGTCTCGCCCCAGAAATAGACCATCAGGATGCGCCCATACGATTGGGCATATTGGCTGGCCTGGGCGTAGGGATACCAGCGGTCAAAGTCCACCCCCTGGGCTTTGACCATCATCAAAGCCACCATTGCTGTCGCATAAAAAAACCGAATCATAACGCACGCGCGGTTTTGCAGTACCTTTACTTTTATACTACCCCAGGGTATACACGTCAACAGATCAGCAAACCTTTGGCTCGCTTTCGAGGTGTCAACCTTGCTTGCTAAACGTGGTTTCATCGCCTCACCATCCGACTATTCCATTTGGATATAACAATCATCACCCTCAGTTAGTACATCGTCGTAGAGATGTCCGTACACCTCCGGGTTTCCGGGAGGGATTGAAATAGAGCCCCCTCCCTACCACTTAGGGAGGGTGGGGGAGGGTATTGGGTGAGGCCCTCAACCGCCCGAGTGCGCAAAGTCGCTGCTCAGCAACCCCACCTAACCTCCCCCACACGGTAGGGGTGGAACGAAAAGGTTTCTGCTACGGCTTTTGCAAGAGCGTACTGCATAGTTCGTGCTGCAATGGACACTTTGTACGGGTATTTATACGACTCTGCAGTTAGTACAGCGTCGTAAAGGAGCCTGTACACTCTGGCGAACGTTGGCTCGAGCGCTTGCCAACCAATCTTTCAGGTGGCAGCCGTCATATAAAGGGAAAGCCCCGAAAGGGGTGGAAAATAAAGAGGAGGAGAGACGAAGTCGTCAAAGGCTAGAAGCCACTCGCAATGCAACCCGTCCCTCCTCTTTATGCTTTGCGGAGCCCCGCTAAAACTGGTACGGCCAAGGGTCTGATGACTCCAAATGAAGAGAAACAGCGAGCAACAGGGAAAGGAGCAGCAGGGAAGACTGTTGGGGGTGGGGATAGATGTGAGCAAGGGGAGCTTGGCAGTAGCCATGAGGTATGAGACGAAGGAGGTGGAGGTTGAATATCGTAATGATGAGGAAGGGATCCGTGAGCTAATCGAACAACTACGACCCAAATCCGCAAAACCAGCAGGGCTGTCAGCTACAGAACCCTGCAG
>NZ_JAGDFV010000020.1 GCF_017497985.1 Meiothermus sp. CFH 77666 | reverse complement strand
TACTTACGAGATGTAATCCTGAGCCTCTTGCACCTCAAAAAGTGGCCGGTGTTGCGCTCGGTTAGAAAGTTCTCGGCTAATCCCTATCCTCTACTCAAGCTAATCCGAGGGTTGTGATAAAAGCCTGGTATGTGGCGTACCTTCCCGAACCAGGGGCAAAAATCCCGTAAGCTAGTTTGCGATGAAAGGCTGGATGTGGGGCCTGCTTCCGCTGGGCTTGCTGGCGGGGTTCTGGCTATTGCAACCTCGAGCCGAGTCCAGCGTGGAGGTACTGCCCTCCTTCACCCTTACGCAAATAGACGGCCAAACCGCCAACCTGACCGATTTCAAAGGCAAACCCATCGTGCTCAATGCCTGGGCGAGCTGGTGCGGGCCCTGCCGCCGCGAGATGCCCCTGCTGGTTGAAGCCGCCAGGGCCAACCCGGAGGTTCACTTCGTGTTCCTGAACATCAGCGATGGCCCCGAGGCGGTGCGGGCCTTCGAGAAGGAGCTGGGGCTCAAGATTCCCAACGTCCTGCTCGACCCCGATGCCAAACTGAGCGACCCCTTGCGTATTCAGGGCTTGCCGGTCACGCTCTTCTACGATGCCGAAGGTACTCTGCTCAACCGGCATATTGGCGAGATCAGTGCCGCAGAACTCGAGGAGTTGCTGAAAGCGTTTTAGCAGAGGGTCTATAGTCTATAGCCTATGGTCAGGGAATGCCCTGGTTCTTGTGTTCTGGCTGCGGTTTCATGCCTTCTTTACTTGAACACCTTGCTACCCAGGGAGGTGGGAGGTAGGGTGTAGACGTTTCTTACCACCCATCCCCAACTTGTGCATCGTAGAAGGTTGGTCACACGCTAAGTGCCTCCCGGCTATGTTTTGGCTACTGCGATGATCGAAAATCACTCGGGTATTGCGTCCGGATCACGATTTTCTGGCACGGTCTAGATTCATCTCTAGACCTTATACAGGCGCAACTTAGAAGTTGGTATCAGGCCCTTGACACGAAGAGTCCATTCAAGCGAGCCTGGTTTTGATCACAAAGGGCTAGTAGCGGCAATCGGTGCAGCGTCCGTACAGGACGATTTCGTGTTTTTCGGTTTTGAAACCCTGGGGCACCATAAACGAGAAATCGCCGGGGCAGCCCTCGAGCTCGAACACCTTGCCGCACCGGGTACAGTGGAAGTGATGGTGGTGTTTTTTGCCGGCCAGCTCGTAGCGGGGCGCTTCGCCGGGTAGTTCGACCGCTACCGCGCTGCCTTCCTCAACCAGACCCTTCAGGGTGCGGTAGACCGTAGCGATGCCGAGGCCGGGTACTTTATGGCGGGCAGCTTCGAGGACCTCGGTGGGCGAGAGCGGGCGGTTGAGCTCGGTCATCACCTCGCGAATGGCCTTCCGCTGACGGGTGGAGCGTTCCATAGCTTTCAGCATAACAAACCTGAGCCTTGACAATATGATAATGAGTTATCAGTATAAGTAATCGGCGAAAGAGGAGGCTGTACATGAAACACATTCTCCCGATGGGATTCTTGTTGATGCTGGGGCTGGGCTCGAGCCTGGCCCAGCCGGTACCGGTAGCGGCGACCACGGGCTTTATTGCCGATATGGTGCGAAATGTGGGCGGCAGCCGGGTCAGTGTGGTGCAGGTCGTACCCAACGGCAGCGACCCGCACAGCTTTGAGCCGCGCCCTTCGGTCATCCAGGCCGTCAGCCGGGCCAGGGTCTTTTTTGCCAATGGACTGGGGCTCGAGCCCTTTTTTGAGAAGCTCGAGGCCCAGCTTCCCCGCAACGCCCGCATCGTCGAGCTGGCTGACGGGATGCCGAATCTGATCGAGTCAGGCAAACACGAAGCCCACTCGGATGAACACGCGCACCATCATGCCGAGTACGACCCCCACCTCTGGCTGGATCCCACCTACGGCATTCGCTACGTGGAGAAAATCCGCGATGCCCTGGCGGCCGTTGACCCTGCCGGGCGCGCTGTCTATGCCCAGAATGCGTCGGGTTACATTGCCCAGATTCGCCAGGCCGATGCAGCGGTAAAGCGCTGCCTGGCCGATGTTCCGCAAGCCCGGCGCAAGCTGGTTTCGCAACACGAGGCCCTGCTTTACTTCAACCGCCACTACCAGCTCAAAAGCATCGGCACCATCGCCGACTTTGCTGGACAGGAACGCGGCCCGGCCAGTCTGGCCCGGCTGGCCCAGGCCATGAAGAAGGAAAATGTGCGGGTGATTTTTGTGGAGCCCCAGTTTTCGCAAGGTCAGGCACGCGCACTGGCCGAGGCCACCGGCGCCCGGATTGCCCGGATCTACTCCGATGCCTTCGACAACACGGTCAGTACCTATCTGAAGCTCATCCAGGCCAACGGGCAGGCCATCTGTCAGGCCTTCAAGTAAAGCCCTGCCCACCCATGCCACATCCAGAGAACCCGATGCTGGTGCAGTTCTGGCTCTGGGGCCAGGACGCTCTGTCAGGCCAGCTTCTGGCCTATGGTTTCCAGAAAAGTCCAAGCCCTACCGGCCGGGGCTCGAGCCTCTACCTCAAAGGCGAGGTAGGGCTTCACTCGACGGCAGCCTGGCAGCCATGGGCCGACGGGGTGCTGCTCTACTACCGGCCTGGCGAGTCTTTTTACTGGCTGGAAAGCGCCGATGGTCTGCCCGAACTACCCGCGCGGCGGAAGCCCTTCGACTTTGCCCTTGGGGTGGAATGCTTCAGACCCTTTGTAAGTGCCTATGAGGGGTGGATTGCAGGCCGGTATGGTCTGAACTATCGTCGGCAACAGCTTGTGAACCTTCCAACGCTGGCCCGCCGCTCGCTGGACAGCTGGGAGCGCTGGGTGCGGCCTGTTGTGGGTGAAGGTAAGGCTTTTCCGGCCCTGCGAGGCCCGCTCGAGCGCCCCCTCTAGCGCTGGGCATTGCCACTGTTCAAGAAAGCCATAATGCCCCCGGCCAGTCCATTGGCAAGCTGCTGGCGGTAGGCGCCGGTGGCCAGCTTTTTGCCTTCAACCGGGTGGTTGACAAAGCCAATCTCCACCAGAATGGCCGGAATACGGGCGTTGCGGATTACGTAGAACGGCGCGGTATGCACACCCCGGCTCACCGCGCCGGTTTCGCGCACCAGCGAGCGCAAGGTTTTGAGCGCCAGCTGCTCGGAAAACTTGAGGTTGGCCTGGGCGATCAGGTCGCGCATGAGGCGCTGGGCCACGCTCTGGGCCTCACGGGTCAGGCGCTGCCCCAGCGCACCGCCACCGTTCTCCAGGATGGCTTTGGATAGGAGCCGTTGGTCAATGGTCTCGCCAAAGTAGTACACCTCAATCCCCTGCGCGGCCCGTTCGGCGGCATTGGCGTGGATAGAAACAAACAGCGTGCGCTTGCTATCGGCCATGGCTGCCCGCAGGCCAAGGTCGGTGGCCTTGTTGGCCGAGAGGTGCCTATCGGCGCTGCGCGTCAGGATAACCCGCACGCCCCTGGCCTCGAGAAGCCTTTTGGTGCGGAGGGCCACTTCCAGCACAGCCTCTTCCTCATGCACAAACCCTACTGCTCCAGGGTCAATGCCGCCATGTCCAGGGTCCAGAACCACCACGGGTGCGGGCGCCCTTGACGTGCTCCGGGGCCGGGCGGTGGTGGTTGGGGTTTTGCTCTTCACCTCCAGCACCAGACGGCGGGGGTTGGCAAGCTCGAGGGTGCGGTAGCTGGCGCCCGCCCGCAGCGTCACCACGTAAGTCGAGCCACCCGGACTGGGGGTGGCTCGATAGCCGACTACCTGCGGCGTGTTGAGTAAGATCCGTAAGGTTCGGGGCGGGGTGCCCTGGAAGCGAATGGAGACCTCGTTGCCTGAGCGGCTCAGGCTAAATTTTGCTTCGTTTGGTATGCCAAATACCAGTCGGGTCAGGCCGTCTTCGGTGCCCACTCGAGGTTGAGCCAGTCCCAGAGAAGCCAAACAGAACACCAGTGCCAGAATGTATCGCATCTAACGCAATTGTAGCGCCACCTAATGAGAATTGTCACGTGGCGCTCGAGGCTACGTTCAGAGTGTAGGGTTCCTTTGAGTCGAATACCCCTTACTGCCCCGGCCACCGACGCTCGATGTAGTCGAGCTTTCGCCCCCGCAGTAGCCAGGCGGCCACCAGGGTGGTTAGCGGAACCGCCAGCACCAGGGCCAGCGAACCTACCAGCATGGTTACAATTTCGGCGGCAAAGGTCTCGTTGTTGATCAGTAGCACGAGCGGAATGTCGCTCTGGCTAATCAGCAGCAGCAAGGGCAGCGTACCTGCCGCGTAGGCCAGAATCAGGGTATTGACCAGACTGCCAATGTGGTCGAAGCCCACCGTCATGCCCCTGTTGTACAGCTCCCGCAGGCTGTAGCGAGGGTTGGCCTGTACCAGTGCCTGGATGACCGCAGCCTGGGTCACGGTCACATCATTGAGTGCCCCCAGCGCCCCCACCACCACCCCTGCCAGGTACAGCGAGACCAGATCGAGGTTGCCCCCTAGCTGGAAACGGGCCAGGAAGGCTTCCTCCGAAGTGAGGCCGGTAAACTGCATCCACTCGGTCAGCAGCACCGAAAGCACCAGGGCTACCAGCGTGGCAAAAGTGGTTCCGATCAGGGCCGCAGTGGTCTTGCGGTTGATGCCGTGCACGAAATAAATCGAGAGCGCCAGAATGCCAAAAGCGCCCACAAAAGTGACCAGGAGGGGGTTATTGCCCGCCGAAATTTGCGGCACCACAAAAAAGGCCAGTACCGCCATGCTGGCGGCGGTTCCCAGCAACCCCCGCAAACCTTTGCCTCGCCCCAGGGCTACCGTCACCAGCACAAACAGTCCGAGCAAGCCCCACAGGTAGGGGATGCGGTAGGGTTCGGCAATGTAAGTCCTGCCATCGGCCTCGTACACCACTACCTGCTGCCCTACCCGAAAGGCCGCCGACTCGGTGGGAAACTCCGCTTCCCTGAGATGCTCGCCAACCCGCACGGTTGCACTCTTATCACCCATCGAGACGATACGAGCAATCGAGTACGCGCCGGGCGAACTGGGGGGAGCTGGGTCTTGCTGGGGTGCGTCCTGCGCCCAGGCCAGGCCCCAAACCACCATGAGAACGAACCAAAAACGCATGGCCCTCATCTTATTGGGCTTTAAGATGAGAGGGTATTAGCCTTGGCCGAGCCAACGCATTATTCTCTCCTTTCCGTCCCCGCTGTGGCAGGTGGCGGCGACACCACCAGATAGCTTGGAACAGGTTTTTGCGAAAGAGACATTTCCGATGGCGGCCTGCTCTCGCCGGGTGAAGGGCTGTAACCAATGCACTGATGCAAATGATAAAAGCCTACGGCAGAGCCTGGAACTTGATTGTTCGATGAGATTCCGTAGTAAACTGCGTTTGTACGAAAAACCCAGGGGGTTGTTATGAACACCACACCGTCCATTACCGATACCGTAATGAATATGGTCAGCCAGAGCATTCAGGTGCTGACCAAACCCAGCGTGGAAACCTTTGAGCAGTACGAAAACAAAGGTACCCTGCGGGAGGCGGTAATCTACGTGCTGATTGCCGCTGTCATCACCGGTATTTTCAATCTGGGCAGCGGCCTGGGGGCTTTTTTGAACGGCATTATTGGCACCATTGTGGGCTTCCTGATTTTTACCTACCTGGTGCACTATGTGGGCAAGACCCAGGGTGGTACCGGGTCGCTCGATAACGTGGCCTACACATTTGCGCTGTTCTGGGCGCCCATCAATGTGATGGTTGCGGTGGTCAGCCTGATTTTGCTCATCACGTTAATCGGCATCTTCTTGATCCCCTTGCTGGCGATTGGGGCGCTGGTCATCAACGTCTATTTTGCCTACCTAGCCGTGCAGTCGAGCATGAACCTGCGCGAAAGCGGCAAAATCTGGATTACCCTGGCGGTGGCTTTTGTCGGCACCCTGATTGCCAGCATGATTATTGCTGGCATCCTGCGATAAACGCATACTCTGAAAGCACCTCCCTGGTCGGGGAGGTGTTTTGCTTTGGGTAAAGCTACTGGATCCGAATGATTTTTGCTACCGAGGGAACGCCCTTATCATCAATCAGGAACAGCATATAGAAGCCAGGCGGGGCGATGTTGCGAGCGCCGCCAGGATTAGGCGAGTTGTACTGTCCGTCGTATGGGGCCCTGACGTTCAGGCTGAGGCCGTTACGGGTAAAGTACAGACTCAAGAAACGCTGGTTCTGGTTGAAGGCGTGGGTGGGCACCCCCAGGGCCAGCAGGGTTACTTTCTCAACCCGGCGGTTGGGGTCGGGGTGGTTCCAAGTTACGGTGAACTGGCTGTTGTAGCTGATGGTGGGGTAGTCATCCGGGCTGCTGGCGGTATTGCCCAGGCCGGTGATGATGGGGCGCGGAGCCAGGCTGCCATCGCTGTTGAACAGGTAGGCGGGGTAGTAGATCTCGTGGTTTTTTTGGTTGATCATCTCGTGCTGGCCGAACCAGCGCCCGTAGTAGCCACCATCCTGCCAGCTTGTTTCAAAATTGCCGTTGCAAAGTCCGCAACCGCCTCCACCCACGGTCAGCACGGTGGCGTCGGGCAGCAGCAGCGAAGCCGAGTGATAGATGCGGGGTTTCTGGGCCCTGGGGCCCAGCACAAACTTGCCGGTGCCGCCATTTTCGGGGCCGGGTGACCAGATTTCGCTTTGATGTACGGCCAGATCAATGTTGAACACCGTGGCGGGGTTGACGGTTTTGGGCCACCATTCCCGCGACTGCTCGGGGGTCATGGGGGTGGGTGGGATGGTACCGGGGTTTTCGCCGCCGTCCTGCTGTCCGCCGTTCACAAAAACCTTGCCATCGGCCAACAAGGTGGCATTGAGGTGGGTGCGGCTGTACTGCATTTCAGGCCCCTGCTTCATTGCAGGAGGGGTGGAAGAACTGTTGCTAAGCTCGAGGTGCAGGCTGGTTTTGCCGTTGCGTTGGTTGTTGAGAGCAAAGATGACCAGCTCACCGTTAGGGTACGTATCGGCGGCATATCCGCCCCCAATCACCAACACCTTGCCGGGTTCGTACATCACCGAGGTGCCGTAGACCCGGTGGGCATCGTAGGGAATGCCGTGGTTGGTAGACTCCCAGATGCCCTTCCACTGGCCCTGTTGCCAGTCCAGCAAGCCTTTTTGCTTACCCGCCCCGGAGAGGAAGGCCAGGCCGTTGGGGGCGATGTGCCACCAGGGGTAGTAGTGCTCAAAGGAATACACATCGGCGGCGGTGGCCTCGAGCATTCGCAAGCTACCACTGTCGGGGCTATAGATCTCAAAGGCATTGTTGAAAGCAGTGCCCCTGGCGTTTTGCGTCTTGATACCGGTAGAAAGACCGGGCGCATTGGCGATGGAACTGAAGGTTTTGCCCAGGGCCAGTCCATCGGGGCAGCGACCAGAGGGGGTGCGGCAAGGGTTGTTGGGGTTGCTGGAGGAGCCCTCCTCAAAGGTGGGGTCGGGTTCGGCGGTGCCGCCAGTGATCATCACCTCGCCGCTCGGCAGCTTGGTGACGGTGGGGTACCAGCGGTCGCGCCACATGTCGGGGGTAGTAGGCCCAGGCCCCAGGTTCCAGGTGTTGGTTTTAGGGTCGAAGAGGTTGGTGCGCAGGCTGCCCCACTCCAGCCCCCGGTTGCCCCCGGCGGTGAAGAACCGGCCATCGGCAAGCACGGTAAAGCCCGCGCAGAAGAGGTCGGTGCCTTTGGGCTGGCCGCTTACAGTTCGACCGTTTTGTTGACTGCCGTTGCCGAAGCTTATGTCCTCGAAGCTGCCGCTGTCGGGGTTCCACAGCACCGCCATGGTACCGTCCTCCTGGGCCGGAGGGTCGTTGCGGCGGTCGCGCTGGTGGACTTCTGTTCGCTCGCGGTAGCGTCCGATGTCGTCGGAGGCATACCAGGCGATTACCTTGCCGTTGGGCAGCAGGGCCACGTAGGTGGCTACTAACGGCCAGTTGGACACCACTGGCCCAAAGCAACCGATGCGAGGTGCGTCGGCAGGGTTGCTTTCGCAGCGGGCCGGTACCGGCACTGGGTTGGATTCAACCCATGCGCTCTGGCCGTTTGCAGTTCGCGTGCGAACGCGGTAAGTAAAGGTTTTGCCTCCACTCACGATCTGGGTATCGTCGTGACTGCTGCTGCTGAGGCCCGCGGCGAGTGGTTGGTAACGCTGGTTGCCCTCTTTGCGTTCGATTTCGAAGCTGGGGTTGGTTAGGCTGTCAGGAGCTTTCCAGGAGAGCTTTACGCGCGTAGGGGAGACTGCATACGCAATCACGTTGCGCGGAGGATCGAGCGTGGCAGGAGGTTGGGGTGTGGGCTGTGGGCATCCAGTAATGAGCATTGTCAACGCCACCCCCAGCCCACCTGCTTTCAGAAAGCGAATCTTCATGCGCGTCTTCCTCCTGGCTCTACTGACCCAGATATGCCCTTAGACGGTATAAATCACCTCGATACTACGGGAAAACCCCTGCTTCTCAAGGCGAGGTTAGCTTTAGGATAGGCGATTTTTGTCCTTTAAGAGGCTATTTTCGTGACTTATGCCGTTATCCCACAAGTCACGTGCTGAACAAGCGGAAAATCGTGTCCGTTATGGACTGAATCGGGTAACGCGGCTGGCCTTAACACGACAAGTAATGAATACCCTAGGCGGGTACTATTGTTTAGCAGCCAGGTCGTAAAGAACTACGGCCAGTTTATGATTAAGACCATGCAAGACACCAACGTCAGGACCGCGTTTATTGGCCTCGGGGCGATGGGGTATCCGATGGCGGGGCACCTCGCTAAAAAATACGAGACCATGGTCTGGAACCGCACCTTTGCCAAAGCCGAAGCCCATGCGAAAGAGTTTGGCTCGAGGGCGGTGGAACTACCCGAGGTAGCCCAGGCCGATATTCTGCTAACCTGCCTGCCCACATCCCTCGAGGTAGATGAACTCGCCCGGCGGCTTCTGCCCTACCTGCGCCCGGGCATGCTGTGGATAGACCACACCTCGGGCGAACCCGAACTGGCTAAAATGACCGCCCAGATGCTTCAGGAGAAAGGGGTTTCGTACCTGGATGCCTGCCTGTCCGGGGGGGTGGCGGGCGCAGTTCAGGGCAGGGCCACCGTCATGGCGGGGGGTTCGGCGGAGGATTTCGCCAGGGCCAGGCCGGTCATGGAAGCTTATGCCGCCAAGATTGTGCACGTGGGGCCGCTGGGGTCGGGCCATGCCGTCAAGGCCGTCAACAACGCCCTGCTGGCGGTTAATCTGTGGGCGCTTAGCGAGGGCATGGTCGCCCTGGTCAAGCAGGGTGTGGATGCAGGGCTGGCCCTGGAGGTAATCAATGCCTCCTCGGGCCGCTCGAATGTGAGCGAGAATTTGTTTGGCCAGCGGGTCATTTCCCGCCAGTTCCCCAACACCTTTGCCCTGGGTTTGCTGGCCAAGGATACGGGTATTTGTGTGAAGGTGCTCGAGGCCGCCGGAACGCCGGCCCCCATGCTTCGGCAGGTACGGGAGTTCTTCGAGATTGCCAAGCGCGAAGTGGGCGCTGCCGAGGTAGACCACACGGCGGTGGCGCAACTGTTGGAGAAGTGGTCGGGGGTGGAGATCAAATAATACCAACGTTAGAGTGCTTTTCACAAAACTCGAGTCATCCGAGATTGGGAATCCTTTGTCCTGGAGAGAGCAGTGGCTGCTGGGGTGCGTAATCTGCGTCTGGGCAAAGAGGCATTCTCGTTTTCGTGCGCGGCCGCGTCTGTGAAGAGCGCTGTACTCGAGCACCTACAGGTCTGCCATATCAACGTCCTACATACTCCTCGTAGATCCTTTGGCTTTGAGCTTTCGGTCTTGGGTGTCGTCTAGGGTGGGGGTTCATAAAAGTTGAGCGTTCAGGTGTTGATGCCGGGCTTTCGCCAACGCAGGATGAGAGCGGGCGACCCCGAAAGGTAGAACATTCTCAGATTGAACCCAGTATTGCATCATAAAGTAAAGCATGGAACAGCTCAGGTTAGGCTCGTTGCTCAAACCTCTTGGGTTGGGCCTGGCTACGATGATTTTGCTGAGCACGGGGTTTGTGGTAGGCCGCCTTTCGGCGCAGCCGCAACAGGGGGAGGCTTTGCAGGCGCAGCGGGGAGCCAGGCTACAAGCGGTTCAGTTTGACCAGCAGCAACAACTCCTGCCCGCACCTGACCCCCGCGAGTTAATTCCGCTTCAGCCCGGGCCGGGTCAGGGCCCAGGGCAAGGGCCGGGCCAGCCCCAACCGGGACAGGGCCAGGGCGAGGAATGCCCCATCCTGATTTATCAGGATGGCCAGTTGTTCCGCTTTGACCTACCCGGACAACCGATGCCAGGGCCTGGAGGCCCTATGCCGGGGCCGGGGATGCCTGGAGGTTCTCCTGAGCTTATTCCGCTCGAGCCGGGTACGCCCTCCTTGCCGAGCCCGCCCTCGTCTCCCCAGCCCGCACCAGCTCCCACACCTCCCGACAGCAATCCTGACCAGACCATTTGAAGGTACAGGCTCATGGCTGGTTCAAGTCCCTGCAAACCTGCGGTGTTTGCCAACGTCGTAAGCAAAAATCAAGTTAGCTACCAGAAGAGGTTCTTATGAGTGAAGCCCCCAAACCCTCCCTCGAGCCCCAAGCCGTGATGGATGCCGCTGCAAAGTTGCGCACCCTTTTATTGGAAGTCAAGAAGGTGATTGTTGGGCAAGATTTGATGCTCGAGCGCATGGTAGTAGCGCTCCTGGCACGGGGCCACATCCTGATTGAGGGGGTACCGGGACTGGCCAAAACCCTGGCCATCAAAACCATGGCCGAGGCGATTGGGGCCAGCTTCAAGCGCATCCAGTTCACCCCCGATCTGGTGCCTGCCGACCTGGTGGGGACGCGCATCTACAACCCCAAAGAAGCAAACTTCGAGGTGGAGCTGGGCCCGATTTTCGCCAACCTGATTCTGGCCGATGAAATTAACCGGGCCCCCGCCAAGATTCAATCTGCCCTGCTGGAGGCCATGCAGGAGCGCCAGGTTACCATTGGCCACGAGACCTTCAAGCTGCCCGACCCCTTCCTGGTGCTGGCCACCCAGAACCCCATCGAGTCGGAGGGCACCTACTTCCTGCCCGAAGCCCAGGTTGACCGTTTCATGTTCAAGGTCTGGCTTGACTACCCCGCCTTCTACGAGGAGATGACCGTGGTAGAACGGGTTTCCAACAAATTCGAGCGGGTCTCGGAGGTGCTCACCGGCGACGACCTGCGCTACCTGCAAGCCATGGCCGACCAGGTACACGTCCACCAGGCCGTGACCGAGTATGCGGTGCGGCTGGCCCGCGCGACCCGCGACCCCGGCGAGGTGGGCCTCTCGAACCTCAAGAAGTACATCAGCTTTGGCGGAAGCCCCCGCGCCAGCGTGAACCTGATTCTGGGGGCCAAGGCCCTGGCGATTGTGCGGGGCCGTGAGTACGCCCTGCCCGAGGACGTGCGCGACCTGGCCCCCGAGGTGTTGCGTCACCGGGTGATCCTTTCCTACGAGGCCCTGGCCGACGAGGTGAAACTGGAGGAACTCGTACAGAAGATTATTGCCGCTACCCCTCTGCCCAAGGTGCACATCGGCGACCCCTACCGCGATACCCGCCCGGCGGTTGCGGAGAATCCTTCGGCCTAGGGCTGCAAGATGAACCAATGGTGGTCTATGCTCTTTCGACGAGCCAGCAAAAGCAAAATTGAGGTGACTTTGAGGCCAGAGCCCAAAGAGGCCATGCCCCCTCCACGCGAGCTACCGGCAGAGCTATTGCGGAAGCTCGAGTTCAAGATCCTGAAGCGCCTGGATGGCTTTTTGTTTGGCGATTACACCGGCTTTTTCTATGGCCCCAGCCTGGATCTGGCCGAGGTGCGGGAGTACCAGCCTGGCGATGAGGTGCGGCGCATTGACTGGAACGTAACCGCCCGCACCGGCAAAATTCACATCCGGCAGTACCGCGAAGAGAAGGAAGTCACGGTCTGGCTGGTGGTGGATATGTCGGCCTCGATGCGGTTTGGCACCCGGCGGGTGCTCAAGCTGGAAGAGGCGCTGGAGTTTGTGGGCACGGCGGCGGCCATCGTAGCGCGCCACGGGGATAAGGTGGGGGTCATTGGCTTCTCCGAAGCGGGGATGCGGGTGGTGCCTCCGGGCACGGGCCGCAGGCAGGCCCTGCGAATTTTGCACGAGCTGTATGGCTTGCTGGCGCTCGGCCAGGGGCAAGCTGCACCATCCTGTGCGCCGCACGCTTCGCTGGAGCAAGCCCTCGAGTACATCGCCAAAACCCTCAAGCGCCGCGCCCTGCTGTTTGTGATCTCCGACTTCCTGAACCCCCAACCGGAGCAGGAACCCCTTTGGGCGCAGGGGCTGCGCCGGCTGGCCTACCGGCACGATGTGGTAGCGGTGCGCATCTTCGACCCTGCCGAAAAAGAGCTGCCCAGAGCGGGCGAGCTGCGGATGCGCGACCCGGAGAGCGGCGAAGAGATCTGGATTGACACCAGCGACCCCAGGGTACGCCGTGCCCACGCGGCGCTGGTGCAGGCCCGTGAAGCGATGCTCGAGCGCACCCTGCGGGCTGCCCAGGTAGATGTGCTCTCGCTCTCTACCGCCCAGGAAATCGTGGAGCCCCTGCTGAAATTTACCTTGCGTAGAAGGGGGCGAAGATGAGCTTCACCTGGCCTGCTTTTTTGTGGTTGTTGTTGCTAATCCCGCTGTTTATGGGTCTCCTGATATGGGCCAACCGTCGGCGGGAGCGCACTGCCGAGGCCTTTGCCGACGCCCACCTGCTCCCCTCGGTGGTGCGCCAACCCCCCAAAGCCCATGTGCGCTGGCCCCTGGCCCTGCAACTGCTGGCTTTGTTTCTGCTGCTTTTTGCGGCGGCCCGTCCGGTGGCCAGCCCGCCCCTGCCCACCAACAAGGCCGCCATCGTACTGGCCATTGATACCTCGCGTTCGATGCTAGCTGCCGACCTCAACCCCAGCCGCCTGGAGGCGGCCAAGGCCACGGCCCGCAAGTTTATCGAGCTGGCACCCCCCACCACCCAGATTGGGCTGGTTAGCTTTTCCGACTCGGCCTCGGCCCTGGTGATGCCCACCACCGACCGACAAAAGCTGCTGGAGGCCATCGAGCGCCTCAAGCCTGCCCAGAACACCTCCATCGAGAACGCCATCGTAACCGGGGTGCGGATGCTGCCCGGGCGCAAGAACCAGAAGCCCCCCGCCGAGTTGCAACCCCCCGGCCTGGGGCAGCCCGATCCCTTGCAGGGTGTACCCGATCTGCCGGTGCCGCAGCAGGCCCCGTCTGCACAAGACCTGCCGCCGGGGAGTGTGGTGATCCTGTCGGATGGCGCTTCCAACGTGAGCACCAACCCAGGGCTGCCCACCCGCAACAGCCTCGAGATTGCGGCCCGTTTTGCCAGGGACAATAACGTCAAGGTTTTCACTTTCCCCATGGGCCAGCCCGGCGGTACGGTGGCGCAGATCGAAGGGCGCAATTACTACATTCCCTTTGAGCCCAGGAACCTCGAGCTACTGGCCCAGGCCACGGGGGGGAAGAACACCTTTCCGCCCACCGAGGAAGCCCTCCGGGCGATTGCCAAAGAGCTGGGTACGGTGATTCGCTGGGAGGGCACCAAGACCGAAATCTCCTCGCTGCTCTCGGCGGTGGCGGCCCTGCTGATGATTCTGGCGGCGGGCCTGAGCCTGCGCTGGCAGCGCCGGGTACCTTAGGAGGGCCGATGGGTTTTCTGGCGCCCTGGAACCTGCTGGCCTTGCTGGGGTTGGTGGTGCTGGGGGTGGTGTATCTGCGGTTGCTGCGCGGCCCTTCCAGTAGCCATGTGTGGTATCCGGGGGCGGGGCAGATGGGCGGCATGGAAAAAAGCCTCTGGCACTACCTGCCCGCCATCGGCTTTTTTCTGGCCCTGGCGGCAGCCCTCATCGCCACAGCCCGCCCCACCATGCGCTTGATGATGCCCGAGAACCTGGCGGCAGTTATCCTGGCCATCGAGAACGGCTGGTCCATGCGCCAGACCGATATTGCCCCCAACCGCATGGCCGCCACACAGCTTGCCGCCAAAGCGCTGGTGGAGAGACTGCCTGCTCAGGTAAAGGTGGGGGTCACGACCTTCTCGGGCTACGGAACCCTGCTACTGCCCCCCACCACCGACCGCAACGCCTTTCGCCAGGCCATAGACCACCTCGATCTGGGTGGGGGCTTTTCGTTCACCTACGGCTTGCAGGCTGCCCTCGAGGCCCTGCCCGAAAACCCGCCCGAGGGGGTGAGCCCTGGGGTGATTGTGCTCTTTTCGCACGGGCACGATGTATCCGGCAACGACCCCCTGAAAATGGCCGATGAAGCCTTGCGGCGGGGTATCAAAGTCCATGCGATTGGGGTCGGCACGCACGGCCACAACTTCGACGAGGAAATGCTCAAAAAAGTGGCCGACCGCACCGGAGGCCGCTACTACCCCATTTTCTCCGCCAACGATTTGAGCAATGCCCATGCCGATCTGGGCCGGGTTCTGGGGTGGCGGCTCCAGACCCTCGAGGTGAGCGGCATCCTGAGCTTGCTGGCAGCGTTCCTGCTAGCCTTGAGCCTGGGCTGGTCGGCCTTGCGGCGGCAGGTGGTTTGAATGGTGTTTATCTGGCCCTGGGCTCTGGGTTTGTTGTTGCTGATACCGCTCTTCATCTGGCATTACCGCCGGGCTTTGCGCCCGCCTGCCGAGTCGGTGGTGCTGCACCCGGACGTGGCCCTGCTGGCGCGGGCCTCGAGGCGAACCCAAAACTGGCGGCAGCACCTCCCCGCCGGGCTTTATTTGCTGGCGCTCGTGGCAGCGGTTTTGGCCCTGGCCCGCCCTACCCTTCCGGTGTTGCAGGCCGACCCCCGCGCGGCGGTGGTGCTGACGGTGGACATCAGCCGCTCGATGCAGGCTACCGATGTGCAGCCCAGTCGGTTCGAGGCCGCCCGAGCCGCGCTGCGAACCTTTATCCGGGAGTTGCCGGAAGGGATGCGGGTGGCGCTGGTAACGTTTTCCCGCGATGCCCAACTGGTGGTGCCCCTCACCACCGACCGGGCGCGCTTGTTGGAAGCGGTAGACTTCCTGGACCTGAACCTGGGCACCGCCATTGGCGACGCCATTCTGGAGAGCATTACGGCCCTGCCCCCCCTGTCCGAACGGGCTGAGGCCCCGGATCCCAAGAGTCTGGCCACCATCATCCTGCTCACCGATGGCCGCAGCCTGGCGGGGGTTGACCCGGTGGAGGCGGCCCAGGAGGCCGCCCGCTTGCAAATTCGGGTGCATGCCATCGGTATTGGCCGCACCACCGAAGGCCCGGTGCCGGGGCTGCCCGAGCAGTATGCGCTGGCTGCACAGTTCGACGAAGAGACGCTCAAGGAGATAGCCCGGGTGGGGGACGGAGAGTATTTCTTCGTGGACTCGGCGGGCAAACTCAAAGAGGCCTACCGCAACCTGACCCGACAGATGATGTGGCGCATCCGTCGGGATGAGGCCACTGCCTACCTGGCCCTGCTGGCCGGGATGTTCTTGATGTTGAGCCTGGGGGTTGCCCAGTTGCGACGTCGGGTGGTGTAGTATCAGGCCTCCGCAGCGGTACTCGAGATGGAACCCTGGCGCATGAGGGTTTGGGCCAGCTCGAGCCTCGCTACCAGCGAGGGGGCCTCCAGCAGCGCTTGCCGATCCAGGGCCGGAACCCGCAGGTTCACGCACAAAAACGAAGCCTGGTACAAAGGGTCGTCGGGCAGGTTGGCAATGGCCTCTTCCAGGGCTTGCGGGTCGGCCACCCCGGCCACATAGCCCCGAAAAGCCTCCATTGCATCCCAGGCGGCCACAATCTCCTCGCTGCGGGCGGTGCGCTCCAATGGAAAGGGGATGTCCAGCGTGGTCTGGTAGAGGTTTTTCTCGAAAACCCCCACCCCCTCCACCCGGCAGCGCTCACCCCCCCGGCACACAATATTGAAGGTGCCATCGGGGTTTTCCGAGGCAGCCAGCAAGTCCACATACCCCCCCACCTCCCGGATACCGGCCTCGGTGGCCAGGGTAATCACAAAACGGCGCTGGTCTTCGCTCTGGGCCAGCAAATCACGCACCATCTGCTTATAGCGCTCCTCGAAAATGTAGAGCGGAATGAGCAACCCCGGAAACACCACCGTCTCGGGCAAAGGGAACAGGGGAAGGCGCTTCATAGTAAAGTTCAGGATAGGTTTGAGGGCTCCCCAGTGGGGTTTTGGTGGGCCTGCCAGCGCTCCTGGAGTTTTTCGAAAATCCGCAGGAGTTTGGCTCTGGGCAGGATTACCTGTTCGGTGTAGCCCTCGCCAATCTGGTCGCCCAGCTCGTTCCAGGCGGTGCACCTGGCATGAACACGGTTGCCCTCGGTGCGGAGGTGTTCGGCCACTATGCGAACCTTCATGCCCGGTAGGGCCGAGGCCTGGTGATCCACGTTCACCTTGGAGCCGATGCCCTCGTCGCCCTCTTCCAGGAAGGGCAGGATGATTTTGCGGCCCGCCAGTTCCATGTGCTTGGCCATCCAGTAGGTGGCATAGACCGGGTGCAGCTTGCCGAGCTGGGGGTCGTCGGGGTGCTCGAAGTCCACGGTCATTTCGTCGGTAACGACCGTCTCGAAGGTAGCCTGGTAGCCGGGAGGGATGGGTTTCATAATTCTGCCGATAGCGAATAGCGGATGGCTTGTGTGCTTGGTTCAAGGCCATCCGCTATAGGCTTTTAGCTCATCTTACGCAAGTCTGCCACCCGCTTGAGCTTGCCGCCCTCGCTGCGGGGGGCGCTGCCGGGGTTAATAAGCGAGACCCGCACCGAGACGCCCACGTTGTCCTTGATTTTTTTGGCGACCTTCTCGCGCAGGTTGTGCAGCCGGTGATCGGCCTCGATCACTTCGTCGGAGAGAATCTTCTGACCGATTTCCCGGAAGAAGGGTTCGGAGACCTCGAGCTTCAGCTCCACCTCGTCCAGGGTGCCCTCGCGGGTGAGCACAATCTGGTAGTGCGGGGCCACCTCGGGAATCTCCTTGAGCACCGCCTCGATCTGGGTGGGGTAGACGTTCACCCCGCGCACAATCAACATGTCGTCGGTGCGGCCCCGAATCTGGGCCATGCGGGCGTGGGTACGCCCGGAGGTGCCGGGTTCGCGGGTGAGGTAGGTAAGATCGCCCGTCCAGTAACGCAGGATGGGCATGGCCTTCTTGGTCAGGGTGGTGAGCACCAGCACGCCTACCTCGCCCTCGGGTAGGGGCTCACCGGTCTCGGGGTCTACCACTTCGGGGTAGAAGTGGTCTTCCCAGATGTACGAAAGCCCCTCGCGCTCGGTAACGTCTTCGTTGGCTACGCCGGGGCCGATAATCTCCGAGAGGCCATAGATGTTGGTGGCCTGAACCCCCAGCCCCGCATCCACGCTCTGGCGGATGGCTTCGGTCCAGGGCTCGGCCCCCAGAATGGCGTACTGGAGGCTGATTTCCTCCGGGGCTACCCCCCGCTTCTTGAACTCCTCGGCCAGGGTCTGGGCATAAGAAGGGGTACAGGAGATCATCTCGGGCTTGAAGTCCTGGATCAGCATGATCTGCCGGTCGGTCATGCCACCGGAGATGGGCACCACAATCATGCCCAGTTTTTCGGCCCCGCCATGCAGGCCCAGCCCCCCGGTAAAGAGACCGTAGCCATAGGCGTTGTGCAGCATCATGCCGGGCCGCCCGCCGGCGGCGGCCAGGGAGCGGGCCACCACCTCGGCAAAGACCTCGAGGTCGCCCCGGGTATAGCCCACCACGGTGGGCTTGCCGGTGGTGCCGGAGGAGGCGTGGATGCGGGCCAGCTCGTGGCGGGGCACGGCAAACAGGCCAAAGGGGTAGGTGTCGCGCAGGTCTTTCTTTTTGGTAAAGGGCAGTTTGTGCAGGTCCTCGATACCCCGAATGTCGCTGGGCTTGAGCCCCCGTTCGTCGAAGGCTTGCTTGTAGAAGGGCACCCGCTCGTACACGTAGGCCACCTGCTCCCGCAGGCGTTCGCTTTGCAACGCGGTCAGCTTGGGGCGGGGGAGGGTCTCGAGTTCGGGTTGAAACATGGGCATAGGCACCTCTTATAACTTGAGTTTCATCCCCTCGTGACTGGAGATGAAGCCCAGGCGTTGATAAAAGATGAGGAGGGCTTCGCTCATAGGGCGGTCATCCCCCCATCCACCGCCAGCACCTGCCCGGTCACATAGTCCGAGGCCGGGCTGCACAGGTACAGGGCGGCGGCAGCCAGCTCGCCGGTTTTGCCGATGCGGCCCAGCGGGGTGCGCTCGCGCACGAGTTGCTCGGTGCGGGCCAGCAGTTTTTCGGTCATGCGGGTCGGGAAGAAGCCGGGGGCCAGGGCGTTGACCCGGATGCCCAAAGGCCCCCACTTGACGGCCAGGTCGCGGGTGAGGGCGATGAGCGCCCCCTTGGAGGCCGAGTAGGCGGCGGCGTCCATGACCTCGCTGGGGCTACCGGCCAGGCCGGCCACCGAGGCGATGTTGAGGATTTTGCCGTAACCACGGGCTTTCATGCTGCGGGCGGCAATCCTCGAGGCCAGAAAAGCCCCCGTGACGTTGATGTCTAGCACCTCGCGGATTTTTTCCACCGGCACTTCCAGCGCATCCTGGCCCCAGGTAACCCCGGCGGCGTTGACCAGGATGTCCACCGGCCCGATGCGGGCAAAGGCGGCCTCGAGGCTCCCTTCATCCTGCACGTTGCCCACAATGGGAACGGCATCCGGAATGAGCCGCAGGGCTTCCTCGAAGAAGCTCTCGCGCCGGGCGAGCAGAGCTACCCGGGCCCCGGCCTCGCGCAAGCCGCAGGCAATCTCCAGACCGAGCCCTCTCGAGCCCCCGGTTACCAGGGCGGTTTTGCCGTTTAGGTTGAACTGCTCGAGGACTCTCATTGATTCACCTGTCTGTAGCTCATAGCCAATAGCTTATCGCGTTTGACTCTTGCACCCTTCATCGCTTAGAGGCCCTCAACTACCATCGCAATTCCCTGGCCCACCCCAATGCACATGGTGGCCAGGCCGAACTGCACCTTGCGACGCTGCATCTCGTGCACCAGGTGGGTCAGGATGCGGGCTCCCGAGGCCCCCAGGGGGTGACCGATGGCAATGGCCCCTCCGTTCACGTTCAGTCGGTCGTCTTCGGCGTCCAGGCCCCACTCCTGCAATACGGCCAGGCTCTGGGCCGCAAAGGCCTCGTTCAACTCAATCAGGCCGATGTCCTTTAGCGTGAGCCCGGCTCGTTGCAGGGCTTTTTGGGTTGCGGGTACCGGCCCAATCCCCATGATGCGCGGCTCCACCCCCGCTACCGCCATCGAGCGAACCCGAGCCATGGGCTTCAGGCCATGCGCCTTGGCATAGGCTTCGGCAGCCAGCAAGACCGCAGCGGCCCCGTCGTTGAGGGAAGAGGAGTTGCCTGCCGTCACGCTGCCGCCCTGCCTGAACACGGGTTTGAGCTTGGCGAGGGCCTCGAGGCTGGTGTCGGCCCTGGGCCCTTCGTCGGCGGTCACCTGCGCCACATTCCCCTTGCGATCCCTCACCTCCACCGGCACCATCTGGCTTTGCAGAACCCCCCTTTGCTGGGCCAGTATGGCTTTTTGGTGCGAGTGCAGGGCAAACCTGTCCTGAGCCTCGCGGGGAATCTGGTACTGCTCGGCCAGGTTTTCGGCGGTCTCGCCCATGGCGTCGGTGCCGTACATTTCCTTCATCCTGGGGTTCACCAGGCGCCAGCCTAAGGTGGTGTCGAACAGGGTCACATTGCCAGTGGCAAAGCCTTTCTCCGCCTTGGGCATCACCCAGGGGGCGCGGCTCATGCTCTCGACCCCCGCGCCGATGTACACCTGGCCCTCGCCCAGCATCAGGGCCCGGGCTGCGCTCGCCACAGCGTCGAGCCCGCTGCCGCACAGCCGGTTGATGGTGGTGCCCCCCACGCTCAGGGGCAGGCCTGCCAGCAGCAAGGCCATACGGGCCACGTTGCGGTTGTCCTCGCCGGCCTGGTTGGCGCAGCCCATGTACACGTCTTCTATATCGCTACCGGGGATGCCGGTGCGCTCCAGCAGGGCTTTAAGGGGAATAGCCCCCAGGTCGTCGGGCCGCACGGAAGACAGAACGCCCCCATGCTTTCCTACGGGCGTGCGAACGGCGTCTATGATATAGGCTTCCATAGTGTTTGAGTTTTACCCTGTTCAGATTTGCCCGGCAAGCGCCTTTTGCGAACACTTCAGGAACCAGAAGCCTCCAGCCGGAAGACCGTGCCCAGGAAGAGCGCTACCATCCGCCCGCCGCTCCGAATCTCGATGCGATAGGTAGCGGTGCGACGGCCCAGGTTTTCCTCGCTGGCGTGGGCTTCCAGGCTTTCTCCGGCCTTAACTGCCTTGAAGTACTGCATCTGGGTGGAGAGGGCCACGGCGGGCGTACCGTGGGAGTTGGAGGCCAGGGCGAAGGCGGCATCGGCCAGGCTATAAAGAAAGCCTCCGTGGCAACTTCCGTGGATGTTCAGGTGCTCGGGCTTTACAACGGTGGTCAGAACGGCTTTGCCGGGCTCTACCAACAGGGTCTGCAGGCCCAGCAACTGCATGTAGGGATCGGTAGTGGCGATCATCTTCAGGCTTCGGTTTTGGTGCGGATGCCCAGGTAGCTCTCAATCACCCGGGGGTCGTGCAGCAGATCCTGGCCCCGGCCTTCCATCACCAGCTCACCGGCCTCGAGTACATACCCCCGGTCAGCCAGCTTGAGGGCCATGCGGGCGTTCTGCTCGACTACCAGAATGGGCACGCCCTGGCTCTTGAGCTCGCCCAGGATGTGAAAAATTTCCTGCACGATCAGCGGGGCCAGCCCCAGGCTGGGCTCGTCCAGCAGCAGCAGTTTGGGCCGGGCCATCAGAGCCCGCCCGATGGCGAGCATCTGCTGCTCCCCCCCGGACATGGTGCCCGCAAGCTGCTTGCGGCGTTCGCGCAGGCGCGGAAAGAGAGTATAGATGCGCTCGAGGTCTTCCTGGATGCCCTTTTCGCGCCGCTGGTATCGAGTGAAGGCTCCCAGCAGCAGGTTGTCCTCCACCTCCATAGAGGCAAACAACTCGCGCTTTTCTGGCACCATCACCAGGCCCGCTGTAGCCAGCTCCTCCGGGCTACGTCGGCTCAGGGCCTGCCCCTGGTAGCGCACCGTGCCGCTGGTGCTCACCAGGCCCACGATTCCCTTCAGGGTGCTGCTCTTGCCCGCCCCGTTGGGGCCAATCAGGGTGATGGCCTCGCCCGCCCCCACCGAAAGCGACAGGTTGCGAACGGCCTCCACGGCCCCGTAGCGCACGGTAAGGTTCTGCACTTCCAGTACGCTCATCTTCGCTCCTTTGCCCTGGGCCCCATCACGCTGCCTCCCCTAGGTAGGCCTCGATGACCTTGGGATTGCGCTGTACCTCGGCGGGGGTGCCTTCGGCCAGCTTTTCCCCATAATGCATCACGACTACGCGGTCTACCAGGCCCATCACCAGATCCATGTCGTGGTCTACCAGCAGCACCGTAACCCCCTCGTTCACCAGCCTGCGAATCAGGGCGGCAAACTGGCGCTTCTCGCCGGCCCGGAGCCCGGCGGCGGGTTCGTCCAGAAGCAGCACCTCGGGCCCCGAGGCCAGGGCGCGGGCAATTTCCAGCAGGCGCAACTGCCCAATGGCCAGGCCATCGGCTTTTTGGTGGGCAATCTGGGCCAGCCCCACCCGCTCGAGGGCCCGGTAGGCTTCGGCGAGGGCGGCCTGCTCCTCGGCCTGGCTGAGCCCGAACATCGAGGCTACCATGCCCCGCCGGGTGCGGGCATAGGTGCCCAGGGCGGCGTTTTCCAGCACGGTCATCTCGGGGAAGAGGTGGGGGTGCTGGAAGGTGCGAGCAATGCCCAGCCGGTGTACCTCGTAAGGCATCCGGCCCGAGATGACCTGGCCCTTGAAGCGCACGGCACCTTCGCTGGGGGCATAGACCGAGGTAATCATGTTGAAGCAGGTAGACTTGCCCGCCCCGTTGGGGCCAATCAGGGCCAGTATCTCCCCCCGGCGAAGCTGGAAATTCATTCGGTTGACCGCCAGCAAGCCGCCAAAGCGCTTGGTCAGGTTGTCCACCTCGAGCACCACCTCCCCCGCTTGCCCTGCGGCCAGCCGGGTGGGGAGGCCCTGGCCGGTGGGGTTTTGCGGCCTGGCTTTGGGCAGATAGCGTTCGATGAAAGGCCACAAGCCCTTGGGGGCAAACATCAAAATCAGTACCAGAATCAGGCCGTAGGCGATAATCTCGTAGTTGCCGGTACGGCCAAAAATGCGCGGCAAGAGGCCCTTGAGGATTTCCTCGAGGCCCGTCACCAGCCCCGAGCCCAGAATCACCCCCGGAATGCTCCCCACCCCGCCTGCCACAGCCGCAATCAGATACTTGATGGAGGCATCCAGGCTAAAAGGGGTGGGGCTGATAAACTTCTGATAGTGCACGTACAGCCAGCCCGCCACCCCGGCGTAGATGGCCGAGAGCACAAACACCTGGAGCTTCAAGACCGCCGGATTGACCCCAAAGCTCGCCGCCGCAATGGCGTCCCCCTTGGAGGCCCGCATGGCCCGCCCGATGCGGCTGTTGGTCAGGTTCCAGGCTGTCCAGGCACCCAGCAGCACAAAAAACCAGGCCAGGTAAAAGTAGCTCCTCGAGTCGCCCAGCGTCCAGCCAAAGATGGAAACCGGTGGAACCCCGCGCAGGCCGGTGTGTCCTCCAGTCAGGCTGATCCAGCTTCCCATTACGATAAACAAGGCCATGCACCAGGCAATGGTAGAGAGAGGCAGGTAGTGGCCCTTGAGGCGGGCGGTAATGCCTCCCAGCACCACCGCCCCGGCCACCGCAACCAGCACCCCTAGCGGCAGGGTGAGCCAGGGGTTCCAACCCTGATGAATGGTCAGCAGGGCCGTGGTGTAGGCGGCCAGCCCCATGAAGGCGGCCTGCCCAAAACTGGTCATGCCCGACAGGCCCGTTAGCAAGTAGAGCCCCAGCGCGACCAGCGCTCCAAAAGCGATGTAGTTCCCTATGGTCAGGTAGAACGAAGACGCGGGTAACAGCAAGGGCACCGCCAGTAGCAGTGCAACCGCAACCAATGTGAGGGGGGAGAATTTCAGGGCCGACATCATTCCTCCTCCCCGACTTCGTGGCTGCGTAAGCTGCGCCAGAAGAGAATGGGCAACAACAAGGCAAACACGATGGCATCCTTATACGCACTGGCCTGGAACGAGGCCCACGACTCCATGGCCCCTACCAGCAAAGCGCCCACCACGGCTAGCGGGTAGCTGATCAGGCCGCCCAGGATGCCGGCTACGAAGCCCTTGAGCCCGAGCAAAAACCCCTGGAAGTAGGCCGGCGAGATGAGAGGGGCCAGCAGCATCCCACTGACGCAGGCGATCAGGGTTGCAATGCCAAAGGAAACATACCCGGCCTGGCTGGGGCTGATGCCCAGGAGACGGGCCCCGTAGCGGTTGACGGCACAGGCCCGAAGGGCTTTGCCGAAGATGCTACGGGTAAAGAAGAGATAGAGGCCCAGCATGGCCAGGAGCGCAAAACCATACACCAGGAAAGCCTGATTGTTGACCGGCACGAGCCCTATGTTGGTCTGGCCCGAGAGAATGGCGGGCAGCCGGAACTGCTCCGGGCCAAAGAACACCAGGCCCAGCCCCATAAACGCAAAGTGCAGCCCCACCGCAATAATCAAATAGGTCAGCACACTGGCATTTTTGGCCGGTTCAAAAAAGAGCCGGTAGGAGGCAGGGCCGATGGGGAGCACAACCAGAACGGCGAAAATCCAGCCGAGCCAGAGCGGCACCCCCTGGGCGCCCCACCAGGCGATCCCTATAACCCCCAGGGCCGCTATGAGCAGCAAACCTGCACGTCTCAGATTTGATCGGTCTAAAATCGCCCACCACAGGAGCATGGCCGCAGAGAGCCAGGCCGTGCCGGGGATCTGGTTTTTCAAATCAAGGCCGCTCACCTCTGCGGGTAGGAACCACACATAGGTCAGTGGGGCGTACACCAGAAACTCGCCCAGGGGCACCAGAATGACCCGCGTGACCGCAAAGACCAGCACCAGCGAAAGCGCCAGCAAGGCATAGATGGTGCCGTTCTGCAGAGCGTCGGCAGTGAGAAAAGAGAGGATGGTCCAATCCATAGATGCGGATAGCCTTTGGCCAATAGCTGATAGCAAGGCTCTATTCCAGGCTATCAGCTATTGGCTATCGGCCATGAGCCTCCTACCTGAACGTCCGCAGCAGCTTCCAGTCCAGCTTACCGCTCGAGTCCCGCACTATTTCAACCATTACGGCGGCCTCGTTGAAGCGCAGCCCCAGGTGGTCGGTGGGGGACATATTGAAGATGCCGTGGGTACCGACTACGTTGCGGGTGGCCTCGAGCTCGTCGCGCAGGGCCCGCCGGAAAGCAGCCAGGTTGGAGGGCTGTTCACGCCGCAGGGTGCGCTCGAGGGCCGGGCGCAAAATGGCCCAGGCATCAAAAGCATGGCCGCCGAAGGTGGAGTAGCTGCCGATGCCAAAGCGGGCTTCGTACTGTTGTACGTAGCTGGTGGCCACCTGGCGGTTGGGGAAGTCGGGGGGTAGCTGGTCAAATACCAGCACCGGGCCGGCGGGCAGCCGGGTGCCGATCAGCACATCGCCGCCCACCCGCAGAAAGTCGGGGTTGGCCACGCCGTGGGTCTGGTAAATCAGGCCGCGGTAGCCCCGCTCGCGCAGGGTGCGCTGGGGCAGCACCGGCGCTGTACCGGAGCCGCCAATCAGCACAGCGTCGGGGTTGCGGGCCAGAATGCGCAGCACCTGGCCGGCCACCGAGGTATCGGTGCGGGCGAAGCGCTCCGAGGCCACCACCTGGATACCTGCCTCGCGGGCTGCGGCCTCGAAGGCCCGCGCCCAGCCCTCGCCGTAGGCATCGTTGAAGCCAATGTAGGCAGCGGTCTTGACCCCCGAGGCGGCCATATCGCGCACAATCGGCTGGCTCATCTGCTGCTCGGTCTGGGGGGTTTTGAAGACCCAGCGGCGCTTCTCGTCCACCGGGAAGACGATCTCGAGGTTGGCCGCCATTGAAATTTTCGGTACGCCCGCCTCGGCCACGGGGTCAATCATGCCCAGGCTGGCCGGGGTGGTGGTGGTGCCAATGATGGCCAGCACCTGATCCTCTTGAATCAGGCGCCGGGTGGCCCGCACGGCCTGGGTGGTGTCGGAGGCATCGTCAATGATGACGAACTGTACCGGGCGCCCGGCCACCCCGCCGCGCCGGTTGACCTGCTCTTCGAGCAGCACCAGGGTGTTGCGCTCGGGGATGCCCAGGCTGGCTGCGGGGCCGGTGGCCGAGACCACCACGCCAATCTTGAGCGGGGCCTGCTGGGCCAGACCCAGGCCCAGGCCAAGTGCCAGAAGTCCTATCAAAGCTCGCTTCATTTTGCCTCCTTTATGGTGCTGGTTTGCAAATCTCCCGGGGTAGAAGCCCCGGATAGATCCCCAAAGGTTTCAAGCCCTGCTGCCACCATGCGGCGCAGCAGGGGGTGTGGGCGGTAGCGATCCTCGCCCAGCTCGGCGTGCAGGCCGTCCAGCGCCCGCAGGATGGGTTTGAGCCAGATGCGCTCGGCCCACTCGAGCGGCCCCAACGGGTAGCCGGTGCCCAGACGCATGGCCCGGTTCAGGTCGTCCGGGTTGGCCACGCCCTCGGCCAGGGCCGAGACCGCCTCGTTGATGAGCAAAGCCAGGATGCGGAACCCCACCCCGCCGGGCTGGTCGGGCAGGCGCAGGGTGTTGTACCCGTGGGCGCTGAAGTAGGTTTGGGCCAGCTCGAGGGCTTCATTCCCACCGCTCAAAGGTGCATACAGCTCAACGATGGCCTTTTCGCCGATGGGGGGCACCAGGCTAAACCCTGCCACGGCCCGGCCCCGGAACTCGGCCTGTATGGAGCTGGCGGAGTGCCCCCAGACCAGCGAGACCACCGGCAGGTTCTCGAAAAACTCGTGTTTGCGCTCCAGCAACACCCGGCAGTCCAGCACGAAGCGGGCCTCGGCCACGTTTTCGGTGTGTTGGAAGCGGGCCCGCAATTCTTTGGCGAGCGGGTTGGGCCCGATGATGATGGGAAGGGGAATGGCTTTGCTCTGGGCAGCCGGGGGGGAGGGGAGCGGGGGTGGCCCAGGGGGATAGCGATACCAGCCCTGGCCGGTTTTGCGCCCCAGCATGCCAGCGGCTACCCGTTGGAACTGGAGGGGATGAGGCCGGTAGCGAGGCTCGCCGTAAAAACTCTGGTAGACCGAGGTCGAGGCGGCGTAGTTGACGTCCAGCCCAATCAGATCCATCAGCTCAAAAGGCCCCATGGGGAAGCCCAGGCCCCGCAGAATCCAGTCAATGTGTTCCTTGGGAATGCCCTCGCCGTGCAGCCGCAGGGCTTCGCCGTAAAACGGGCGGGCTACCCGGTTCACCAAGAAACCGGGCGCGTCCACTACCTGTACGGGTTCCTTACCCCAGGCTCGCATCAGCGTGTGCATGCGCTCGAGGTGTGCCGGGGCGGTCTCTAATCCCCCTACTACCTCCACCAGCTTCATGCGCTGGGCGGGGTTGAAAAAGTGCAGCCCCAGCACCCGCTCGGGGTGCTTGACCTTAGCGGCGATGGCCGATACCGAAAAGGTCGAGGTATTGGTGGCCAGCAGGTTATCCGGGTTGAGCTCACCCAGCTTGCCCAGTAGCTCCTGCTTGAGCTCGAGCTTTTCCGGCACCGCCTCGATCACCAGGTCGGCTCTGGCGCAGTCCTCCAGGGTCTGGGTTGGAGTGATGCGGGCCAGAATTTCTTCTACCGATCCCTGCAAACGCCCTTTCTCGGCCGTTTTTTGCAGGTCGGCGCGGATCTCGGCAAGGGATTTCTCGAGCGCAGCCGGATAGGGGTCGTAAAGCCAGACCGGATGCTGGGCAATTGCTGCTACCTGCGCGATGCCGCGCCCCATAGTGCCCGCACCCACAATTGCTACAGTCTCCTTCACCAGCCCTCCCTAAGCCAAACAAACACTTGTTAGTTCAACTGTTGTTGGGGGTCAGTCTAAACAGAGCCTTTTGCGCTGTCAAGCTCTCAAAGCTGCATCCGGGCTACCCACCCTGCCTTGGGCCGAAGATGCTTACGACCCCTCAGATCACATGCTGGGGCAGCCCTTGCAACTCGGACTCCTGGGTTTGCACCCAGCCGCCCTCAAACGCCTCCAGCAGCGAGCCTTCCAGGAACCAGCTCTTGGGGGTTTTGGCGCCCCAGAGGGTCTGGCGGCGGGGGTCGTTGAGGCTCCAGCGGATGGGCTCAAAGTCGGGGTCTACGGTGCTGTAGTCGGAGGTGTACAGCTCGATGCGGTGGCCGTCGGGGTCGCGCAGGTACAGGAAAAAGGCGTTGGATATGCCGTGCCGCCCCGGCCCCCGCTCGATGGCCTCGGTTTGCATGGCCCCGGCCAGGATGTCGCAGGCCCTGATAATGCTCATGGCATCGGGCATCCAGTAGGCGAAGTGGTGCAGGCGGGGGCCGGTGCCGTTGGTGAGGGCCAGGTCGTGAACGTTGCCCTTACGGTGGATCCAGGCGGCCCAGATTTTGCCATCGTCGCCCTCGGTGTACTCGGACATGCGGAAGGCCAGCTTGTCCATATACCAGCGGGTCATGGCCTCGACCTGTGGGCTCATCACGTTGATGTGGTCAATGCGCTGGATGCCCGGCCCTTTGTGCAGGTCGTAGCGCTGCAAAAGCCAGGGGTACTTCTGGCTTTCGGCATAGAAGGCCACCGGCACGCCGAAGGGATCCTGGAGGCGGAGCATGTGGGGCCGATCCTGCTCAGACTCCCAGCGATAGGGCAGACCCAGGGCTTGGGCCAGTTCGACCAGCAGTTGCAGGTCGAGCTCACCCGCCACCCGGTAGCCCAGGTGCTTGATGCCGGCCTCGGGGGCCAGCTCGAGTTTGAGCGTCCATTCGCGGTCTTCGGTGCCGCGCAGGTAGAGGGCGCTGGGGCTTTCGTGCAGCACGTTCAGGCCCAGCAAATCCACATAAAAGTGGCGCGAGCGCTCGAGGTCGGTCACGTAGAACACCCCGTGGCCGATGCGGATAATGTTGGGTATCTGGTTCATGGTTTACCCCTTTGGTGTGGCAAGTTCCAGGTTCGCTGCAGAGCGGATAGGGGAGGGTTTACGTGATGGCTCTAGGCCTTCAGCTTTAGGCTAGCGTAGCTGCCGATAACCCCGGTTCCAGTACAAAAGCGGCCTGGTGTTTTCCCCCATGGTCACTTTTTCGACCTTTCCCACCACAATTTTGTGGGTGCCCCCCGGGTAGACCGCCCAGGTCTGGCAGTGGAGCGTGGCCAGTGCGCCCTCGAGCGCGGGGCTCTCCTCGCCCGAAAGGGGCTCGTACCCTTCGATGGGGCGACCGGCAAAATGGGCCGAGGTGTGCTCGTGGCCCTCGGCCAGGAGGTTCACGGTAAAACGCCCAGCCTTTTCCAGGAGGGGCCAGAGCTGGGCCGTTTCGTTGATGCAGACCAGGATCAGGGGAGGCTCCAGGCTTACGCTGGTGAAGCTGCTGGCGGTCATGCCCCGGGTTTCGCCCCCGTACTGGGCTGCAACTACCGTGACCCCGCTGGGCCAGTGGCTCATCACCTGGCGGAGCTGGTCTGATAGGGAGGCTTCGGCGGTTTTCATGTGGAGTGAAGTCAATGATCTATAGACTCAGGCAGACCCTAGTCGCTGGCCACCACCTCTGGCTGGGGCTGCTCTTTCCAGCCCAAAAAATCCTTGATGCGCTGTTTATAGGGCTCTTTGTCGTACACCGAGAACAGGGTCTGGTACATCCGCACCGGATCGCCAAAGAAGAAGCGCTCGTAAAGGGTCTGGCGTGCGCCGAACCCGCTAATAGTCATGTCCCAGGCCAGGCGGAAGAGCTGGACACGCTCTTTGGCAGGCAGGGTGGCCGACTGCAAGAACTTCTCGATATAGGGCCCCACAGGCGAGTCGAGGTCGGCCTCGGAGGGCAGGGTGATCATCCCGGAGGCGCCTATCTGCTGCACGATTTCGTTGAGGCGAGGGTAAAGCCTGGGGTAGAGGTTGCGGGCGCCATCTAAGGCCCCCCGGTCGGGGCAGAGCAGGCCGTATTTGTTGGGCCTGGCATCGCGCTCGGCGCGGGCCCAGAAACCCTTCATGGCCTCGAGGTAGACAATCAGCTCGGCAATCTTTTCCTGTACATGCGGGAAGGTGTCGGCCCCAATGGTCTCGCCCATTAGGGCGACCAGGCCCAAAAAGGCTTCAGTCTTGGCGTTTTTGAGCACCACCACCTGATGGGCCATGTGCATCAGGGCCCCGGTCTCGGCATAGGCGGTGTTGCAGCGTGCCAGGTCCTTGTAGATGAACACTCGCTCCCACGGCACAAACACATCGTCAAATACCGTCAGGCAGTCCATCTCTTCCAGGCGGCTGGCCAGGGGGTAGTCGTAGGTGGAGTCCCCTACGGCCATGCTCTCGCGGCTGATGAAGTGGAGCCCCGGGGTGTTGGTGGGGATGGCAAAGGCCACCGCGTACTTATCGGCCCCCGGCCCTTCCTTGAGCAGGGTGGAGGGGAAGACCAGCAGCTCGTCGGCGGTGGGCAGGGTGGAGAGCATCCGGGCCCCCCGCACCACGATGCCCGCATCGCTCTCGCTCACTACGCCCAGGGGAATGTAGGGGTCGGGCTGCTCGAGGTTGCTCTTGGCCCGGTTGACCTGGGGGTTGGTGAGGCAGTGGGTGGTGGAGAGGTCGTGCTCGCGCACGTACTGCACATAGCGGCGCACGTTGTCGGCGTAGGGGCCAAAAAACTCTGCGCTCTGCTCGAAGGCCATCAACACCGCATTCAGATAGTCCGGGCAGCGGCCCATCATGCCCAGGTTGGTATCGGCCCAGAGCTTGTAGGCCGCGCTGCGCCGGGCCAGGTCTTCGTGGGTTTTGGCCGGCAGCAGGCTCATGGCGTATCGGTGTACGGGTGCTGCCCGTCCCGATAGGGGATCGTCCGTGCGCTGACCGTTCTGCTCGTAGGTGAGGATGTCGCGGTAGCGCGGGTCGTGCTGCATGTCGTAAAGCTGCGCCAGCGAGTGGGTGATGCCCTTGAAGACCGGGTGGGTGGTGGGGTCTTTGACCTTCTGGCCCTTGTACCAGAGGTTGGGTGGGTTCTTCCTGAGGGCTTCCAGGTACTCTTTACCGGTGCGTGCCATGAGGTTTGACCTCCTTTTTCCCCCCTCCCCTCCCTCCCCCGCAGAGGGGGGAGGAGAAGGTGAGAGGATAATGGGCGATTTGCAATAGTGCGAGAGGATGACTGATTCGGAGTTTGGCGAGCTGGCCCGTCAGTTGCGGCGCAACATGACGCAGGAAGAGCGCATCCTGTGGAACCGCCTCAAGCGCTCTCAGCTTGGGGTTGCGTTTCGCCGCCAGGAACCCATGCGGCCTTTCATTGTGGATTTTGTTTGCTATGAAAAAAAGCTGATTGTGGAGTTGGACGGAAGCCAGCATGCGGATAATCCGCAAGATAGAGCCAGAGATGCGTATTTTGCACAGCGTGGTTTCCGAACTTTGCGATTTTGGAACCGCGAAGTGCGGGAAAACCTCGAGGGGGTACTGGAGCGTATTCTTGATGCAATAGGCGAGACTGAGCGTGTGGCCCTCCCCCCAAGCGGGGGAGGGTAGGGTGGGGGGGATGAGCGAAGCGAACATGTTACTCAGCGCCCAAACTTCGGAATCGGGTGCTCGGTAAGCGGTACTGCAATGTGCTTGAGCTCGGTGTAGAACTCGAGGCTGTGCGCCCCGCCCTCGCGGTGGGTGCCGCTCATCTTGACGCCGCCGAAGGGGGTGGGCAGGTGCCGCACGTTGTGCGAGTTAATCCAGGTCATGCCGGCCTCGAGGTGCAGGGCCACACGGTGGGCCCGCGCTACGTCGCGGGTCCAGACATACGAAGCCAGGCCGTATTTGGAGTCGTTGGCTTTTTGCAGGGCATCGGCCTCGTCCTTGAAGGGGATAACCGTCAGGATGGGGCCAAAAATCTCCTCCTGGGCAATGCGGTGGTGGTTCTCGGCCACAAAAAGCCCGGGCCGCACGTAGTTACCCTCGGTGCCGACCCGCTCACCACCGAAGATGTGCTGTGACTCCTGCTTGCCAATCTCCACATAGCTGAGCACGCGCTGCAGGTGCTCGGGATGGATCAGGGGCCCTACCTCGGTCTCGGGCTCGAGGGGATGCCCCACCTTGATCCGCGCGGCCCGCTCGGCCACCCGCCGCACAAACTCCTCGAACAGGCTCTCGTGTACCAGGGCGCGGCTGTTGGCGGTGCAGCGCTCGCCGTTGAAGCTGTAAATCTGGAAGATGGTGGCGTCCAGGGCCCGCTCGAGGTCGGCATCCTCGAAGATGATGGCGGGGGACTTGCCGCCAAGCTCGAGGGAGAGCCGCTTGAGGTGCTCGGCCCCGTTGCGCGTGATGATGGTGCCGGTGGTGGTCTCGCCGGTGAAGGCGATCAGGGGGATGTCCGGGTGGCGCACCACCGCGTCGCCCGCTTCCTCCCCGAAGCCCTGCACCACGTTGAACACCCCCGGCGGCAGGTCGGCCTCCTGCACAATCTCGGCCAGCTTCCAGGCCGTGAGCGGCGACCACTCGGCAGGCTTCAGAACCACCGTATTGCCAAAAGCCAGCGCGGGGGCAATGCGCCAGGTGGAGAGCATCATGGGGGCATTCCAGGGGGTGATGATGCCGCAGACGCCCACCGGCACCCGTACCGAGTAGTTGAGCCACTCTCCGTCCACCGGGTAGCTGTGAGCATCCATGGCCCGCTCGGCATACTCGGCGTAGAAGCTAAAGTTCTCGGCGGCCCGCGCCACCTGGGCCCGCACAATCCGCAGGGCCTGCCCTGCGTCCAGGCACTCCATCACGGCCAGCTCGTCGCCGTGCTTCTCCAGAACCTCGGCAATTTTGAGCAGGTACTTCTTGCGGGCCCTGGCGTTCAGTTTCCACTGGCCAAAGGCTTTTTTGGCGGCCCTGGCGGCCTTGTCCACATCCTCGGCGTGGCCCTTGTAGGCCCGCGCCAGCACCTGGTTGTTGGAGGGGTCGAGGCTCTCGAACAGCTCGCCCCGTACCCCCGGCTGGAATGCACCGTCAATGAAGTGCTCTACGGTGTGGCTGGCTATCTTCTGCCGTACCTGGGCGATGAACGCGGGGCTGATGGCCTGGGTTTTCTCGGCAAATTTCACTGGGATTCCCTCCAAAGCTATGCGGTGTGCATTTCAGCAAGAAAGCCGACCCTTTCTTCTTGTAAATCGAGGCTTGGTAGTTTGGGGCAAAGGTTTTTGGGTGCAGGGAACCTGATACACTGAGGGCATGGTTGCGGTAAAGCAAAAAGTGGTGGTAAAGAAGGGCGGGCGTATCGAACTCGAGTCTTCTGAGCTACCTGAAGGTGCTACGGCCGAGGTAATTGTGCTGGTAGAAGCCGAGGCTAAAGTGCCGCCCCTCTCAGGTTTGCTGGGAAAAGCCAAAGGCAACTTCAGCTTTGGGGCCGATGCCGATGAACACATCCGCCAGGAGCGCAACGCTTGGAGATCTTGAGCCGCATTGCTGGCCGAAAAACCTATCTGGATGTCAATGTGTTTATCTATGCCCTCGAAGGTTTCCCCCAACTGAGGCAGGCTCTCGAGGCATTGTTCAAAGCCATAGATAGCGCTGCGCTTCAAACCGTCACCAGCGAGCTTTCGCTGGCAGAAGCGCTGATAAAGCCGATCGAGAACAAGAACCTTCAACACCAAGCCGTTTATCAGAGCGCGATTCGTAGTCGAACGGGGCTTGAGGTCGTACCGGTTTCGCGGAGTATTTTGCTCGAGGCCGCCCGGCTGCGTGGAACGGCTGGGCTCAAATTGCCCGATGCCATCCACGTTGCAACGGCTTTGCAAACGGATTGTGAAGTTTTTTTGACCAACGATGAACGCATTCAGCACTCCAGCCTCGAGGTGCTGTTGCTGCGTGACTTTGCGCTTTGAGCTCATAAAACCAGCGACCTGTCACCTTCCTCAGAAAGAACCGGCTCGGCTTCTTCGGTTTCCCACTCGATGTTGTTTTCCAGGGCGCCCAGCCCCTCGATCTCCATCCGCATCACGTCGCCCGGATGTACCTGCGAGATGCCCTTGGGGGTGCCGGTCAGAATGACGTCTCCGGCCTCCAGGGTCATGAACCTCGAGATGAACTCAATCACCTCGGGGATGGAGAAAATCATGCCCTGGGTGGTGGTCTCCTGGCGTAGTTCGCCGTTCACATAGGCCCGCATTTTTACGTTATGGGGGTCGGGCACTTCGTCGGCGGTCACGTAGTAGGGCCCCAGTGGCCCGAAAGTGTCCCAACCCTTGCCCCGGATGGGGGGTCGGAAGGTATTGGACACGTAGTCGCGCACCACCAGGTCGTTGGCGATGGTGTAGCCCCCCACGTAATCGAGGGCGTCTTTGGCCCTGACCCGCCTTGCGTTGCGCCCGAGGATGACCGCCAGCTCGCACTCAAAGTGCATGAAGCGGGCCCCCTGGGGGTAGATGACCGTGCCCTTGTGGGGCAACAGGCTGGTGTTGGGCTTCCAGAAAAGGGCCGGCTCGGTGGGCTTGCGGAGGCCAAACTCCTCGGCGTGCTCGGCAAAGTTGAGGGCCAGGGCCAGCACCTTACCGGGCTGCACCGGGAGCTGCCAGACCACCTCGTCGGGGTGGTGGGCCTCTTTGGCATGGTCAACCAGCATGCCGTCCTGCAGATGCCCCTGCAAGAGGCGGCCTTTGGAGATGAAGCGGGCGAGTTTCATGGTGTTTCGCTTTATGGCTATCAGCTATCGGCATTTAGCTATCAGCTCAAGCTATCGGGTCAGACAAATTGCTTCCCGGCGGGGTCGGGCAGCACCGGGGGGTGGCCCGCTGGGGTGGGAATCAGGCCATAGGACTCGGCCATGCGGCGCAGGCGGGCCTCGACCTCGGGGGTGGTGGGGCCTAAGGGCTCGCGCCACTCCTTCTCGCACAGGCCCATCCAGGCCAGCACGGTTTTGAGCGGGATGGGGTTGGTGTCCCAGAAGACCGCGTCGTTGGCCTCTAGACTAAAGTAGTGAAGCTCGAGGGCCTCTTTGTACCGGCCCTCCAGGGTGAGCTGGCACATCTCGGCGGTTTCTTTGGGCAGCCAGTTGGCAGTAGCGGCGATGGTACCTACTGCCCCCACGCACATCATGGGGAAGGTGAGGGCCTCGAGGCCGCAGTAGACCTTGAAATCCCGCCCCACCCGGCGCAAGAGCTCGGAAACGTACTCCACGTCCTTGGAGGAGTGCTTGATGCCCACGATGTTCTTGAAGTCGCGCCTGAGGCGGGCCACGGTCTCAATCTTGATCTCGATGCCCGAGCGCCCCGGAATGTTGTACAGCACCACCGGCATCTCCGGTACGGCCTGGGCCACCTGGCCAAAAAAGCGGTAGAGCCCCTCCTGGTTGGGCTTGATGTAGTAAGGGGTAATCACCAGCGCACCCTGAGCGCCCATCTTGTGGGCGGCCTGGGTGATTTCCAGGGTTTCGTCGAGCCGCAGGGTACCGGTTCCGGCCAGCAGGGGCACGCGGCCCCGAATGAAGCGCAGCGCCAGTTCAATCAGGTACATGCGCTCCTCCACGGAAATGGTGCCCGGCTCGCCGGTGGTGCCCCCCACGCTCAGGGCGTGGGAGCCGGCCTCGATCTGCCGCTCGATGAGCCGCTCGAGGGCGGCCTCGTCAATCGCACCGTTCTTGAACGGTGTCACCAGGGGTACGATGCTGCCTTTGAACTCGACCATTGCACTCCTTTGCGGGTATGTAGCCCAGGTTGCTTATCGTCCTGCTTAGATGCTTAACATATTAAGTAAAACGGTAGCATAGTTTGCAAGCCCAGGTACAATTGTCCCCAATCCCAAACCCTATGGCCTCCCCCCTACCCAAAGACCCCTCCAGCCGGCTTTTGCGGGATCTGACCCACTCCTTGCCGATGTCGCTCTTGCGAGCCCGTGAGGCGGTGGTGCAGCGCTTTCGCGAAGTGCTCTCGCGGCATGGTCTGACCGAGCAGCAGTGGCGCATCCTGCGGGCGCTGGATGGGCGAGAAGGGCTGGAAATTTCGCAGCTAGCCGAGCAGTGCCAGATTCTGCCGCCCAGCATGAGCGGCATCCTGAAGCGCATGGAGCAGCGGGGGCTGGTGCTTCGCAAAGCCAACCAGGCCGATGGCCGCAGTGTCCTGGTGGCCCTGACCAAAGACGCGCAAGCCCTGGTCGAGCAGATCAAGCCCGAGATTGTGGAAGTCTATGCAGAAATTGAGCGAATACTGGGAAAGCGCAAGCTCGAGCAGCTCTACGCACTACTGGAAGAGCTGGAGACGGGTCTGAAAGAGCGGACAGCCTGATTCAAGAAGCAGACTGTGCCAGAGGGTGAATTGTGCTCAGAGGAGGAAATTCTGCTCGCAACATGCCAAACAGATACACGTCTTCCTTAATGCCCTGGCGGGTTTCGTGCTGGCGGAGGATGCCCTCGAGCTGAAAGCCCAGCTTCTCCAGGAGGCTGCGCATGCGGCTGTTGGAGCTATGCACCTTGGCGACAATGCGCTCCAGGCCCAGCTCCGCAAAGCCATACTCGAGCATCTGTAGGCCCGCCGCATACCCCACACCCTGCCCCCGATGCACTTCCTCACCAATGGCAATTCGTAAGCGGGCCCGCTTCTCCAGTGGGTTGAGTTCTCGCAAATCCACAAACCCCACCAGATGCCCGCTGGGGTACTGAGGGGAAGTGACCACAATGCCCCGCCGCACCAGGTCTACCGGGGGATTGTTGAGCAAGCGCACGAACCAGTCCTGGAGTTGCTCAGGAGGTAGCCCCACCGGCCAACCGTTGGCCAGGCAAAAGGCCTCGTCACGGCTCCAATCCAGCACGTTCGGAAGGTCGCGCAGGGCCAGGGGACGCAGACTTACTTCGAACATCTTCCTTCTACCCTACAACGCAGCATGGCCAAAAAGGGTGAAGTTAATCGGAATTGACACAAAGTTACCACTTTTTATGGGCTGTTCACGCAGGAGATGTGGCCGATGAAACGGGGGCTTGACCACACCTCTGTGTGCTCTGGCGGTGTTGGGGTGTCCGGCCTGTGTCAGCTGACTGGATGCCCTGGCCAGAGCTCCTTCCAGGCAAGGCAGGGCTAGCCGTTGGTTTTCCAGACAACTAAACGAGACTCAGCCAAGATGCAAACTGGCATCCACGGGCACCGTGAGCAAAAAAGAACTAAGTCAGGTATTGCGCATGGCTTTGACGGTTTTCCGGCAAAGCGCTACCCTCGAGGGGTTGTGGTGCGAGCCCGACCCCAGGTACTGCTGCGCTTGCGCGAAGGTGAGAAATCCTATGCGGAGCGGGTTTTGTTTAGCGGGGCCGATTTCTGGCTCGAGCAGGGCGAGCGGGCGGTTCTGGTGGGGCCCAACGGAGCCGGCAAGAGCACCTTGTTTCAGGTGCTGAGCGGGCGACTGCCCCTCGAGGGAGGCCAGCTAAAGCGCTCTGGAGGGGTTCGTGTGGTCTATCTGCCGCAGGATTTTCGCCCAAGCGGTTCCACCGTGTATGCGTTGGCCTACAGCATGACCCCCCTGCACCGGGCCGAGCAGGCACTCTCCCACACCCCACCCGAACGGGCGGGCGAGGTATGGAGCCAGATCCGTGAACTTTCGTTCTGGAAAGGGCGGGTGGCCCGCACCCTAGCCGACTTTGGTCTGGACTCTCTCTGGGAACAACCTGCGGAGAAGCTTTCCGGGGGCGAAGGTGTGCGCTTGGGGCTGGCGATGGCGTTTCTTTCCGGTGCGGAGGTCTTGCTGCTGGACGAGCCCACCACCCATCTCGACCTGCGAATGCGCCTGCGTCTGGAAGAGATGTTGTTGGCTTATTCCGGTGCAGTCGGGCTGATTTCCCATGACCGGGCGCTGTTACAGCGGGTGGCCACCACGGTGTACCACCTGGAAGCCGGGCGCTTGTTCCGGGTAGCAGGGGGCTATGCCACCTATTTGCAGGAGCGCGAACGCATTCGGCGAACCCTGGAAAAAGCCCGCCACGAAGCTGAAAAAGAGCGCCAGCGGCTGCTGCAAGCCATCCCAGACCGGAGGCGGCCCGGTTCGGATCGCCGGACCCGCGAAAGGGCTTCGCTACAAACCAGAGCCGAGCGTATCCAGATGCCCGATCCCCTGCCCCCCGAGCGCCGCTGGAGCCTGGAAATTGCAGCGGAGGGGACGCCCAGGCTGGTGCTCGAGGCGAAGGGCTTGAAAAAGTCCTATCCAGGCACGGGTGCAGCCGAGCGGGGTAGAGGAGACGAGGGCCGGCGCAGCGTTATCCGGGAGGCCACCCTTCGCATCTTCCGGGGGGACCGGATTGCGCTGGTAGGGGCCAACGGGGCCGGCAAGACCACCCTGCTCCGCTTGTTGCTCTCCAGAGAACTGCCGGACGACGGCGAGCGAACCCTGGGCTACGGAGTGAGCACCGGCTACCTCGACCAGCTCTACCATGGCCTGGAACCTGACCAGCCCATCTTTGCCCAGTTTGCCTCGAGGTTCGGGGAGACGCGGGCGGCGGCGCTGCTGGGCCGGATGGGCTTTCGCCCCCCACACTGGCACGACACCCCCCGCAGTTTTTCTGGCGGTGAGCGAGCCCGCGCGGGCCTGGCCTTGCTGGGGGCCTTGCGGGCGGGTCTGCTGGTGATGGACGAGCCCACCAACCACCTCGAGCTCGAGCTGCTCGAAGCCCTCGAGAGAGCCCTGACCGACTACCCCGGCACACTGCTCTTTGTCTCACACGACCGCGAACTGGTCAAAAAGGTAGCCACCCGCTTCTGGGGGCTGGAAAACGGGGTGCTGGTGGAGTACCCCAGCTATGCCGAGGCTGAGGCCGCCATGCTGGGCAAGCCCGCCCTGCGGCTGAACCCCTATGGGGAGACCCCTCTGGAAGCAGAGCCGCCCCCCGAAGAGCGCGACCTCGAGCAAGAACGCATGACCTTGCTGGCACAACTCGACGAACCGGGCCTGACCGAGCGCAGCCGCCAGCGCCTGCGGGCCGACCTGCTGGCCCTGGAAGAGGCCCTGTACCGACAGTACGCCCTGATGTTTTTCCAGCCCTACCCCTACCGCTACCGCTTACAACAGGAGGGTCTGGAGGTTTTTGCCGACGAGGAACTGGGCTGCTGGCGCTTCTGGAGCCGCGAGGAGGCGTGCTGTGGCGCGTTTTCAGGTGGTGTACTGAGCCTCGAGGGGCGGGCCAGCCCCCGGATGCTGCGGGCCATCCTGCGGGTGGCTTTTGAATGGCTGGACGCTCTGGTGGTGCGGTATGGCAAGCAGAGCTTTGGCCGCAAGGGCTACCTCGAGCAGTTCGCCGGGCACAGCCCTCCAAGCTCAGAGGAATTCTCACCTGCTCGAGCCAAGCGCCGCAGAGAGCACAGAAAAACGCCTCAGAAGGTACAACTTCCACCCTGACCCCAGAGCCCTGAGCCCGGAACCCTCACTGCGCTTCGCGCACCTGGCGCTTGATGCGGGTGAGCACGGCCTGCAAGCCGCGCAGCCGCAGGGGGGTGATGATTTCCTCGAGCCGGGCCAGGCTGTAAAAGTCCTCCGGCACACCCAGCACGGCCTCGGGGCTTTCGCCCTCGAGCCCTTCGGCCAGTAACCCGGCAAAGGCCCGCACCGTGGGGGCTTCTTTGGGGGCGTCGAAGAAGAGGTGAACCTTGCCCCCCTGGAGCTCGGCATGCACGAAGAAAGGCGTGGTGCACTCGTGGACTTGCTCGAGTTTGCCCTGCATGCCCTCGGGCAGGGGCGGCATTTTCTTGGCAAACTCCAGGAGCATCTCGGTCTTGATCACCTTGGGGGCGCTCCCCAGCACCTGCACAACACGCTGGAGTTTAGGTGGCAGTTGGGCCAGTCGTTGGTCGGCGGTCATAGACACCAGGGTAAAGGGTCAGGAAGGAAGGGTCTAGGGTTTTGTTTACGATGCGGTGGTCAAGCGCCGTTACGCACCAGCTTGAACAGATCGCGCCCCAGGTCGGCGTAGTTGCGCACGTGCCCGGCCTGGTTGCCGTAGGTCAGGTACAGCACCCGGTGGATGGCCTCCGCGGCCTCTTCGCTGCTCTGGACAGTTGATAGTTTTTCCACGATCTCGTCCACTACCGGCCCATAAAGCGCCTCAAGAGGTGCCAGCTCGCCCATTCCCAGGGGGTCGTAGATTTGCAGATAGGTTTGCACCTGCGCCGCGAGGTTATCCATGAGGGTGCTTCCTGTAAGGGCCAAAAGCCCAGGGCCGAGGGCTGAAAGCGTAGGTTTTGCGTCACCCATGTAAAAGGAATGGTCTTCTACGGTGCAGGGTTGACGGTAAAGGGCGCACTCTCCCCCAGGGCCATGTTGAACTGACCGGGCACGATGGGGGGGTCGGTGCTGATGTTGCTGCTGGCTGGGTAGACCTCCACCACATAGGAATCGGAGGTGTTCAGGTTCAGGTTGCTGAAGCTGGTGCTGAGGGCCGCAATGATGTTGCGGGCGACCACGGTACTGGTGGTGCGGTTCACCAGGCGTACCAGATAGGCCGTGGCCCCACTGCTGGCAGTCCAGGAAGCCGATACGCTCTTGGTGGTGGGGTTGTTGCCAATGGTCACGGTGGGCCTGGTGAGGGTAGTACTGGCATCCACGTTCAGGCTGACCTGTTCGGTTTGCCCGTCAATGGTGGCCGAGAATGTATAAGTGCCGCTCAAGAGGGTTTTGGAGGCATCCCACCCAATCTCCCACCAGACCCCCGAGGGAGTGCGGGCCGAAGCGCTTTGCAGGGCAAGGGTCTCGCTATAGCCGCCCGGCCCGCTCACGCTTATGGTAATGCTGTTGGGTTGTTGCTGGGGTCGCAGAACCAGGATGTAGGCTCTTCCAGTAGTGGCGGCATTGTAAGTTCCGATGGAAGCCTGAAGTTTGGGCTGGGGGGCGCTCGAGCACCCACTCAAGAGGCCCAGCATTATGATTCCGGCGAGCAGATAGGGTTTCACACATCACCTCGAGGCCCAAGCCTATACCACGACTATGAGAAACCTTCAATTCCTACGGCAGTTTGTACTTGAAAACCTTTATGGCGTAGCCGTTGGGGTCACGCAGAATAAAACCGTAAGGGCCTTGCCGGTGGCGGTAGGTCTCGCGCAGGTCACGCTCGATGGGTAGGAAGTCAGAGAGCTTCTGATACATGGCGTCTACCTGGGCAAAGTCGTCGAGCTCGAGGCCCAGGTAGGTCAGGGCACCTGGGTCGGGCGGCACGGAAGAGCGATCGAAGCGCAGCACAAAGCCGTCGGGGAAGTTAACCCACACCGTGCCTACCTCACCGTCGTAGCGAACCTCCGGGAGTCCCAGGGTTTCCCGGTAAAAGTCGCGGGTAGCCTCCAGGCGGCTGGACTGTAAGGCGATGTGCTGCAGACGAGGCATAAGCCATCAGTCCAGGAAGTCGCGCAGTTTGCGGGTACGGCTCTCGTGGTACTTGAGCTTGCGCAGGGCCTTATTCTCGATCTGGCGGATGCGCTCGCGGGTCACGCCGAAATAGGCGCCCACCTCTTCTAAGGTGTGCTCGCGCCCATCAATCAGGCCCTTGCGCAGCTTCAAGACCATGGCCTCGCGCTCGGAAAGCTTGCCGAGGGCTTTTTCCAGCTCCTCCGAGAGCATGCTCTGGGCGGCGGAATCCACCGGCGAGGCCATGTGCTCGTCGGGGATGAAGTCGCCGTAGAAGCTGTCCTTCTCGTCGCCGATGGGGGTTTCCAGGCTTACGGGCTCCTGGGCAATCTTGAAGGTCTCCTCGACCTTCTTGGCGTCCCAGCCGGGCCCCATGGCCTCGGCAATTTCTTCGTAAGCCGGTTCGCGGCCCAGCTCCTGCTGCATCTGGCGGGCGGTGCGGGTCAGCTTGTTGATGGTCTCCACCATGTGCACCGGGATGCGGATGGTGCGGGCCTGGTCAGCGATGGCCCGGTTGATGGCCTGGCGGATCCACCAGGTGGCGTAGGTGGAGAACTTAAAGCGACGCTTGAACTCAAACTTCTCCACTGCCCGGATAAGGCCCTGGTTGCCTTCTTGGATCAGGTCGAGGAAGGATAGGCCCCGGCCCGTGTACTTCTTGGCGATAGAGACCACCAGCCGCAGATTGGCCTCAATCAGATGCTGGCGGCAAATTTCGCCGTCCCGCGCGATATGCAGGTGGCGCTTGACCTCGCGGGGCAGCGCCCGCAGGCGGGCATCCACCGCCTGCACTGTGTCGGGGTCAATGCGCAGCTCAGTGCCGGGGATGCTGGCAATGCGGCTGCTACCCTGCACCTGGCTGCGCAGCACGTGGCGGATCAGCTCGGCCTCCATCCCGGTTTCCTCGGCCAGCCGCTGAGCAGCAGCTACTCCGTCCTCCACGCGGCGGGCCAGGTCAATCTCCTCTTCCAGGGTCAGGAGGGGCACCTGCCCGATCTCGTGCAGGTATTGCCGGACGGGGTCGGAGGTGGAGATGCGCGGCAGGGGCAGGTCTTCCTCGAGCTCCTCCTCGACCTCCTCCACCGGCAGGGTGCCCAGCTCGAAGTCGGGCTCGAGGATCTCGATGTCCTCGAGGTCGGCCTCCAGCACCTCCTCGCCGATTTCTTCGTCTACCAGTGCAACGTCGGTCAGCTTACCGGCTTTAGGGGTGGGAGGCACCAGCGCGTCGAGGTCGGGCTCGGCCTCGAGGTCGTCCACATCGGCGATTTCAAGCTCGGGGGCCTCGAGTTCATCGGCATTCAGGGCCAGCTCCTCTTCCGGGAGTTCTTCCACATCCTCGACTACGGCACTGCCTTTGGCGGGCGCTTTGGATACCGGCCTGGTAGACGTTGGAGCCTTGGATTTAGCTGCCGCAGCTTTTTTGCTGGTTAGTATCTGGACAGTTTCATTGGGTTTGGGATTGGACGCTGCCTTGGGTTCAGGACTGGTCTTGTCTTTGCTCTCGGTTTTGGCAGGAGCAGGCTTATTGGTTGCTTTGGCTTTGCTCACATCCTTTTCTTCAGATTTGGCTTTGGCCAGAGCTTTGGGTGCGCCATTGCCCTTAGACTCGGGCCTGGCAGGGGCTTTTTCCGATTTGCTGACGGGTTTTGCTGGAGTTTTGGGCATAGCTTCAGTTGGTGCTTTGGCAGCGGGCTTGGCGCTTGGCTTGGGCAGGGTGGTTTTAGATTTGGTCACGTTTTTTTGGGTTGGCTTGGCGCCGGTTTTGCTGGGTTTGGGTTGGGACTTCGAGGCTTTGTCTGGTACGGCTTCGGTAGCTATGGGTTTGCCTTCATTAACTCCTTTGGCTTTAGGTCTCAGGGCCGACTCGCTGGGAGTGGAGGTCGCCTTTTGTAGAAGGCTGGCCTTGCGAACGGGGGTCTTGGCTTTGGCAGGCGTTCTTTCTTGTTGCTTGGTAGCTGTTTTGTTGGGCGACTTCGCTTTTGTCTTGCTGGTCACCGCGCTTTTGCCTACCGGCTTGACCTGAGCGGCGGGCTTGGTAGCCGATTTGGGTGGGGTCTTGCTCGGCTCGAGGGGCCCGGCGATAGCTTTGGTACCCGAGGTTTTACTGCTAGCTGCTTTGGTCGTGGCGGGAGGATCTTTTGCCTTGGCGCTGGAAGCCGTGGCCCTGGCCACCTTTCCCGACTTGGATCGCTTCGAAGGGGCTCGGACGTTGGTTTGTCCTGAAAGGGATTGTCCCTTCGTGCTAGCAGCGGCTTTGGGTTTGCTCAAGCAGTTCACCTCCCAGTGAGGGGCCCCAGGCCCCCGGCGATGCCGGTACTACAGGGGTGTTAATCCAACTTACGGGCTTGCAACACTTTGTGGCTGTCCACGGCCAGGGTGCGTACGCTGGTAAAGCGGGCCTCGAGCAAAGGCTCGTAGGGCAGGAAGCGGTTTGCCACAAGATAAAAGCTCCCGCCCCTCTCCAGGCGGGCGTAGGCGGCTTCTACAAAGGCGGCGGCGGTTTCTAGCACGACAAGGCCCCCCACGTGAAACGGGGGGTTCGAAACAATGGTAGTGAAAGTTTGGCCCGGTGTCAAGGCCTCATCCACATCCGAATGCAGCACAGTGGCCTTTTCATCCAGATTTTGCCGGGCCGAGAGCACGCTGGGCCAGTCGTCCTCGAGGAGAGTGAGGCTCTGGGCCCGGCCCACCAGGGGGCGGCTCAGGGCGCCATACCCCCCGCCGATGTCCAGCACGTGGCCGGGTTGATCGGGCAAGGCTCTCAGCAACATGGCACTGCCGGGGTCTATATGCCCACCGGAAAAAACCCCGGGCAGGTAGGCAAAATGCAGGGTTTGGCCCTGAATCTGGCAAGCAAAGGACTGCCATACAACCGGCAGTTCGGGGGCAGGTTTTTCTTTTTCCAGCACGGCCACCCGCAAGGCTCCATCTCGCTTAACCAGCAAACCAAAGCCCAGCAGTTCCTGGGCCAGCTTGAAATAGTGCTCGAAGCCCTTATCTTTGCTGCCCGCTATCCAGAGCCGCCCCCCCACCCGCAGGGCTTTGGCGGCTCCCAGGAGCGATAGCTCCACGTACCGCGTCCCGCGGTTAGCAGGTAACACCAAGGCCACGAGGTCGCACGATTCGGGCTCCGTTTCCCAGGGTAACCCCCGGATGAGCCTTACAGCATCGGCAAAACTGGCTTCCAGGCAGCGCAGCGAGGCCCTCGAGGTCTCGAGGGCTTGGGTAATAAGCCCGTGCTGACGCAGGGCGTGGGTGACCCGCCCGATGCCCGGATTCAGGTCGAGGGCGGTTTCGCCGTGGGGCTCGAGGTGCTGCGCCAGCAGCTCGTAGGCGGGGTCGGCCAGCCCCCGGGCCCCCGCTTTGGTGTACAAATACCCTCCGGGGACGGGGGTCTTGTGCAGCGAGTGGTATTCTGCAAGGGTCATAGGTACAGGGGTTCTATCAGGGTGTGCCCGGCTTTCAGGGCCTCGATGCCCAGGTGGGCCAGGGCCCTGCCGGAGGGGGGTTCGTCCAGTACAAACAGGCCGGTGGGTTGGAGCGCATCCAGCCGGCTGCGATGGGGTGCTTGCAGGGTTTCCGACCGGGCCGCTTCAATCTGGTAGCTGGCGGTGTAACAGAGCCCATTGCGTGTGGTGTGGGCCACCGTGACCCGTCCCCGGTAGCGCAGGGCTGTGGCTTCCAGGGTTTCCACTCCGGTCACCGGAACCCCCAGACCTCTGGCCAGCCCCAACCCCGCCGCAATGCCCACCCGTAGCCCGGTGTAAGAGCCCGGCCCACGCCCGACGGCAATCCCTTCCAGTTGGCGTAGCCCGACCCCGGCCTGCTGCAGAAAAGCCTCGAGCTCTCCCCACAGCACCTCGGCATGGCGACGCCCCAGGCGGATGGCTCGCTCGGCATGGGGCAAGCCCAGCACCAGATAAGACGTGGCAGTGTCGAGTGCGAGAACCAGCACCACAGGAGTATAGCAATGCAAGAGGCTCAAAGCCCAATGCTGAAAGCCGATAGCTGCCAACTAAAACAAGTCTGGCGTTAACCGCTGTCGCCGGGTGAGGGGTTGAAATTACGATGCCCAGAAAAATGATAAGAGCCTGACCCCAAAGCAACAGACGGTGCAAGCCCTGTTCCCCCTGTCCCCACCGCCTGCTTGCTGCTAGACTTGGGGCCATGAAATTGGCGATTGTCGGCGTGGGCAAGATGGGCAAGAGTATTCTGGAGGGTCTGTTACGGGCTGAGATGCTCGAGGCTTCCGATATTGGCATACTGGACACCCCCGAACGCACCCAGCAGGTGGCCCTCGAGACCGGGGTCACCCCCCTGCGCCTGGAAGATCTGCGCCGTTGTGAGCGGATACTCCTGAGCGTGCAGCCCAAGGACGTCGCCACCCTGGCCCCGCAGGTCGCCCATCCCAACACGGGCTACATCTCCATCATGGCCGGGGTCTCCACGGCGGTGTTGTCGCGGCGGCTGGGCACCCGGCGGGTGGTGCGGTGTATGCCCAATCTGGCGGCTACCATCGGCAAAAGCTCCACCGCCATCACCGGCCCCCGCGAAGCCGAAGAGGCGGGCGACCTCGAGTTCGCCAGGGCTTTGTTTGCCACGGTGGGCGATGTCTACGACCTGCCAGAGCGCCTCTTCGACGCCTTCACCGGCATGTCGGCCTCGGCCCCGGCCTATGTAGCGGTGGTGGCCGAAGCCCTGGCCGATGGCGGGGTGAAGCAGGGCATCCCGCGGGCCCAGGCCCTGCAACTGGCCGCCGATGTGCTCATCGCTACCGGCGAGTTGCTCCGCAAGAAGCACCCGGCAGTGCTCAAGGATGAGGTCAGCAGCCCCGGCGGTACCACCATCCACGGTCTGGCGGCGCTCGAGGCCCGTGCAGTCCGAGCAGCCCTGATCGAGGCGGTGGAGGCCGCTACCCTGCGCGGTCACGAGCTGGGGAGGGACGAGTAAGCATCTAACCGGCTAACTTACGTGCTGGCTGAATGCACCTTGATTTGCCTCGAGGGGGCGTAGCATAAAAAGGATGAAGCGCTTCTTGACATTTGGATTGCTGCTGCTGGGGGCGCTGGCCGCGCCTACTGCCTACTACCCCAACGGCATCGGCTACTCCTGGACGTACTCCTCCGGCATGGAGCAGGTTTTCACTCGCGAGCAAAACGGGATGCTGGTGTTTGAGCGCAGGCTCGACAAACAGCCGGTTAGCGCCGACCTGCTGCGCTACACCCCGGATAAGGGGGTGCTCCTGGAGGGCTTGATTATCGGTCAGGCAGTGCAGCGCTACAACCCGCCCCTGCAACTATATCCGGCTCCTCCTCTGGTACTGGGACAAGAATGGGGCGGACGTAGCAATTTCGGTGGCCAGAGTGTGGCCCTGCTGGGCAAAGTTTTGCGCATTGAAGGGGTGAACGTTCCGGCGGGCCGCTTCAACGCCTATGTCATCCGAACCTCCACCGTCACGAGCGGCGGCGGCAGTCAGGTAATGGAGATTTTCTTTGTCCCTGGGGTGGGTATCGTGCGCTACGCGACCCCGGATGGCGCAACGGTTGACCTGGTGAAGTTCAGTGTGCCTAAATAAGGCATGGAACTTCAAATTGTCAGGGTTGAGAAACCGGAAAACCTGAACGTAATCCTGGGCCAGAGCCACTTCATCAAGACCGTCGAGGACTTGCACGAAGCCCTGGTGACGGCGGTGCCGGGCATCCAGTTTGGACTGGCCTTCTGTGAAGCCTCCGGCAAGCGCCTGATTCGCAAGAGCGGCACATCGGCCGAACTGGTAGAGCTGGCCGTCCGCAACGCAGGGGCCATTGGGGCCGGCCACTCCTTCCTGATTGTGCTGGGCGAGGGTTTCTTCCCCATCAACGTGCTTCACGCGGTTAAGGCCACGCCCGAAGTGGTGCGGATTTTCGCGGCCACGGCCAACCCCCTTGCGGTGATTGTGGCCGAACAGGACGACCAGCGCGGAATCCTGGGGGTTCTGGATGGGCACAAACCGCTTGGGGTCGAGGCCGAGGAGGATATCCAGTGGCGTAAGGACATCCTGCGCAGGTTTGGTTATAAGCTCGGTTAGGTACATCGTCGGAACGATGCTTGATTCAAGTCCAGGTCAACCTTTCATTCGACGAGGCATAGGGGCAGCCAATCTGCATCCTTGATTTTTGATGGCCTCTATGAATGGGGTGTCGTCACCTTCGTCCCAAGGGGAGAAGGCAGAGGCGCCCTGCAAAGTCGGTATGTGCAGAGGGTGCTTGAAATGCAGGCAACACTGGGGCTATGGTGATTGGGTTATCATTTCTCCGCTATGCTGAAAGTTGGCGACTCCGCACCGAACTTTAGCCTGCCCGACCAGGAAGGAAAGGTACATACTCTGGAAGACTACCGGGGGAAGTGGGTAGTCCTTTACTTCTACCCCAAGGACGACACCCCCGGTTGCACCAAGGAAGCCTGCAACTTCCGCGACGAAAAAGGCCGCCTGGAAGAGCTGGGGGCGGTGGTGCTGGGCGTATCTGCCGACGATGTGAAGAGCCACGACAAGTTTCACCGTAAGTACGGCCTCAACTTCCCGCTGCTGTCCAACCCCGACCAGGACATGATTCGTGCCTATGGGGCCTGGGGCCGTAAGAACTTTATGGGCAAGGAGTATGAAGGCGTCTTTCGCTATACGTATCTGATTGACCCCAGGGGCCGGGTGGCGAAGGTATGGGACAAGGTCAAACCCGACGAACACGCCCTCGAGGTGGCCGAAGCGCTGATTGAGCTACAAAAGCAAGCAGTGTGACGAACTCGAGACGACCCAGGCTCACACACCGAACCCGCCGCCCGGATGGGCGGCTATTTCTTTTGCAGAGGAAGGACTCCAGAACCTGCAGGGTTTTTGAATCGCGCTCGAGAAAACCGGTGATCTGCCCAGCCACCGGTGCAAATTCGGTAATCTGAATGGGGCCGTGCCTTTAAGGGGTAGGGCTATCAAGAGAAACTATGAATAACCTGGATACCTACAAGCAACAAGCGGCCCTCGAGGCCGTCAAGTATGTTCAGTCGGGCATGGTGGTGGGGCTCGGTACCGGCTCGACGGCCAAATATGCAGTCATGGAGCTGGGCCGTCGGTTGCGCGAGGGCGAGATTTCAAACGTAATGGCCGTGCCCACCTCCGAGGCTACGGCCCTGCTGGCCCATGACCTGGGGATTCCCCTCTGCGAACTCGAGCCCCACGGGGTGGATCTGGCCATTGATGGCGCCGACGAGATTGCCCCCGACCTTTCGCTCATCAAGGGGCTGGGGGGGGCTCTGCTGCGGGAAAAGATTGTCGAGGCCAGTGCTAGGCAGTTTATCGTGATTGCCGACCACACCAAAAAAGTTGCCCAGCTCGGGCGTGGGGTGGTTCCGGTGGAGATTGTGCGCTTTGGCTACCGCGCCACCATGCACGCCCTCTCACGTATGGGCGAACCCACCCTGCGTATGGATGGCGACGAGTTTTTCTATAGCGATGGGGGCAACCTGATTGTGGATGTAAACTTTGGCCCCATTTTGAATCCTGAAGGCCTCGAGGCCGAACTCAAACGTATTCCGGGCGTGGTGGAAAGTGGGCTTTTTGTGGGCCTGGCCACCCTGGCGATTGTGGCAGGGCCGGGGGGGCTCGAGTACCTTGGTACACCTCCCGGTTAGCCATCAAGCGATCATCCACGGATCCACGGGTTAGCAAGCTTGTCAAACGCAGGTTTAGGCGAATAAAATATACCTTGTGATACGGCATCGGTTTACCCGAATGATGCGAATGTCCCGACGATAGCAACCAGTAGGCTATCGGCGGGGCGCGTTTGCGCCCCGGTTTTTTTGCAGAACGTTTCCGGGCTGGATGCCCACCCAAAACCGAAGGAGTTACCCGTGAGCAAAATCTTTTACGAAACCGCCGCCATTGACTACGCCAATGCGGCGCCCCATATCGGCCATGTTTACGAGAAAATCATCTGCGACTTTCTGGCCCGCTTTCACCGGCTGGATGGCTACGAGACCAACTTCGTGACCGGTACCGACGAACACGGCGAAAAAATAGCGCGGGCAGCCAAAAATGCCGGACAAGAACCGCAGGCGTTTGTAGATTACGTTTCGGAGCAGCTTTTTCAGCCCGCCTACCAGCGCCTGCTGATCAGCTACGACGACTACATTCGCACCACCTCGGAGCGCCACAAGCGCTTCGTGCAGGAAATCCTGCGCAAGGTTTACGAAGCGGGCGACATCTACTACGCCGAGTACGAGGGGCTTTACTCGGTGGGCTCCGAGCGCTTTGTAACCGAGAAGGAGCTGGTGAATGGCATCCTGCCCGGCGACTCGGAGCCGCCCATCCGGCGAAAGGAAGCCAACTACTTCTTTCGCATGGAAAAATACCGCCCCTGGCTGGTGGAATACCTCCACCAGCACCCCGAGCTAATCCAGCCCCAGGCCTACCGGAACGAGGTGCTGGAAATTCTCAAGGAGCCCATTGGCGACCTGTCCATCTCCCGCCCCAAAGACCGCGTGCCCTGGGGCATTCCCATCCCCTGGGACGAACACCATGTGACCTATGTGTGGTTCGATGCGCTTTTGGCCTATGCCTCCTCGCTGGCCAGCCGGGGCCTCTTCGAGAAGTACTGGCCCCATGCCTGGCACGTGATCGGCAAGGACATCCTCAAACCCCACGCCATCTTCTGGCCCACCATGCTCAAGAGCGCAGGCCTGCCCGTTTACAAGCGCCTGGTGGTGCACGGCCATATCCTGGCTATGGATGGGCGCAAGATGGGCAAAAGCCTGGGCAACGCCATAGACCCACTGGCCCTGCTGGACAAGTTTGGGGTGGATGCGGTGCACTACGCCCTGCTGCGCGATACCACCCTGGGCTCGGACAGCCCCTTCGGCGAGGAAGTGGTGGTACAGCGTCTGAACAGCGACCTGGCCAACGACCTGGGCAACCTGCTCTCGAGGGTGCGCACCATGCTGCTCAAGTACACCGGGGGCGTGATTCCTGCCCCCTCCGCGCCCGACTCTGAAATTGCCAAAGCCGGGGTAGCCCTCGCCGAAAAAGTGCGCAAGGAGGTGGACGCCCTGCGGATTCACCTGGCTTTGGAGGAGGTTCTCCAGTACGTGCGCAGCCTCAACAAGTTCATCAACGACGCCAAACCCTGGGAACTGGCCCGCCACGAGAGCCGCAAACAAGAACTCGAGGATGCGCTCTACACGGCGGTAGAGGGGCTGCGCATTGCCAGTGTGCTACTGGAGCCGGCCCTCCCGACCAAAGCCCGGGAACTGCGGGCAGCCCTTGGACTGGGCGACTACACCATTGCCCAGACCGAAACCTGGGGGCTTGCGCCTGCGGGCACTCAGATTCCCCAGGAGGCGCCGATCCTTTTCCCCAAGCTCGAGGTCGGGGAGCCCAAAGGCGAAGGCCCTAAGCCGAAAGCGGCGCCTTCGTCCGAGCCGAACGCTGCCAACGGGCAAATCAGCATCGATGACTTTGCCAGGGTGGACTTCCGGGTAGCCGAGGTGGTCAAAGCCGAAAAACACCCCAAGGCCGACAAACTCCTGATACTCACCCTCAATGTGGGGGATCACACCCGACAGGTGGTTTCGGGTATCGCCAGGGACTACACCCCCGAGAGTCTGGTGGGCAAGAAGCTGGTGCTGGTGGCCAATCTGAAGCCTGCGGTCCTGCGTGGTGTGGAGTCGCAGGGCATGATTCTGGCCGGTGAGAATGCCGAGGGCAGGATTGTGGTGGTCACACCGGAGCAAGACCTGCCACCAGGGGCCAAGGTACGCTGAGAAGCCGATAGTCGATAGCTGATAGCCGATAGCCAATGGCTGATGGCAAAAGCATCTCTGACTTTGGAACTATCAACCATCGGCTATTGACCTTTACTGCGCGCTTTCCAGGTCGGGCCGCAGGCGTACTGCCTCGCGCAAATAAACGTGCTTGACCTGTTTTTGGGGTATGTCGGTGTTCCAGAGCATCATCACCCGAATGACCCTGGGCAAAGCACCCGGCACGGGAATTTCGCGGGAGTTGATGAGCGGAACCATCTGCATCCCCAGTTGCCGGGCAGCCTCGGCGGGAAAAGCGGCGCAGAGGTCGTCGGTCAGGGTAAAGATCATGGCCCCAATGGTGTCGAAATCGGTGATCTGGTTGACCTCGAGCATCTTTTGCAATAGCTCGCGGGTGGCACTCAGGATGGCCTCCCGGCTGTCTTCTTCTACGGTAATGGCGCCGCGTACCCCTCGAGTCATGGTGTGCGCGATTTTAACCCAGTCTTGCCCTTACCGCCTAGACCTGCTATAGTGCTACAGTTGACGTCACGGCCAAATCCGTGCGCAGGAGAGAGCATGAAAGAGAAAATTCACCCCAAGCTGGTTCCCTGCAAGATCATCTGCAACGGTGAGGTGGTCATGCATACCTACAGCACCAAGCCCGAGATTCACGTCGAAGTCTGGAGCGGCAACCACCCCTTCTGGACGGGCCAGCAGCGCTTTGTGGACACCGAGGGCCGGGTCGAGAAGTTCCAGAAGAAGTTCGGTGGCAGCTACGGCAAGAAAGCCGCAAAGAAGCAGTAATCGCCCTGCGTGCAGACAGGCGGGCAGTCGCTCGCCTGTTTTTTGTTTGAGCTGTGATGATATGCGCTAATCGGTATCCAAACTTGAAGGCTATTTATCGGCCATAGACCATGAACTATAGACCATAGACCCTTCAACCGATGCTGGCCGTTGGGTTTGCGCCCATTCCCGCCAACGTTGCCGCCAATACGATATGCTAGGCCCCGGTTATGAGCTTGCCCCATCTTCCGCACCACCAGGGTTGGATTGAAGTTGTGGTTGGGCCGATGTTCTCGGGAAAGTCCGACGAGCTGATTCGGCGCATCAAGCGGGCCCTAATTGCCCGGCAGCGTGTTCTGGTATTCAAGCCACGTCTAGATGACCGCTACCACGCAAGCGATGTCTCGAGCCACGATGGCAGGCGCGCCGAGGCCATTCCGGTGCGCGATTCGGCCGAGTTGCGAGCTCACCTGACCGACCCCCTCCCCGATGTGGTGGCCGTAGACGAAGCCCAGTTTTTTGATGCGGGTCTTATTAGGCTGGTGCTGGATCTGGCCGACAAGGGCGTGCGGGTCATTTGCGCGGGTCTCGACATGGACTTTCGTGGTGAACCGTTTGGCATCATGCCCGACCTGCTGACCCGCGCCGAGTACGTGGAAAAGCTCTACGCGGTGTGTCCGGTTTGTGGAGCTCCCGCAACTCGCACCCAGCGCTTTGTGAACGGCAAACCGGCCCGCTACGACGATCCGGTTATTTTGGTGGGGGCCAGCGAAGCCTACGAGCCGCGCTGCCGCAAGTGTCACACCGTGGTGACCAAAGAAGTACAGGAGATACTGTAATTCCAAACTTTACGTGGACAGCTGAGATCGAGGCGCGTGGGGCAAGTTGGCGGTAGGGGGTGGGTGGTGGAAACCAACCCCCCACCCTTGCTCCCTCTTGGAGAAGGCGAGAGGAATCGTTTAGATCTGGCAAATATGGTTTTGCCCCAAGGGTCAAAGGGGGGTGCATAGGCTGTTCAGAGTCATGACGATGAGAGCCAGGCCGACCTAGCAACCCAGCAAGACCCGTCAAGCTGCCGGGTTTTGATTCACTTCTTGCCCTTGCGGGGGGCTTTGCGGGCTTTTTGCACCACCAGCTCGAGCACCCCGCTCTTTAGAGAAGCCTGGGCGCTATTGGGGATGATGGCCTCGGGCAGGGTCAGGGTGCGTCGAAATGGCCCGGTAGAGCGCTCCTGGCGTGCATAGCTCCCCACCCTGGGATGCCGTATACCGGCCAGGGTGATGGTCTGACCTTCCTCGTGTAGTTCCAGGTCGTCGTTTTTCACGCCTGGCACGTCCACCAGAATGCGGTACTGTGTGCCCTCGTCGAGTACATCCACCGCCGGCACCCACTCGCCAAAGGCTTCCTGGGAGGTAAACCGCCTCGAGAGTTCGTCGAGCTGCTGGCGGATGGTTTGCAGACGCTCAATGGCATCAAAGCGCTCAATGCTCATGCTGCCGAGAATATCATGATTGGAGCACTGGGCTATGAGTTATGCGTGATGTGAAACCACAACCCCATCCGGCCATTCCAGTGTTGACCGGGCCCACCGCAACCGGCAAAACCGAGCTGGCCCTGCGCCTGGGGCAGATGTTCCCGCTGGCGGTGGTTTCTGCCGATGCCAGCATGGTGTACCGGGGCATGGACATTGGAACGGCCAAACCCAGCAAAGCCGAGCAGCAACGGGTCAGGCATTTCTTGATAGATTTGCTGGAGCCTGACCAGCCCTTTAGCGTGTCGGACTTTGTGCACCACGCCGAAGAAGCGATTGAAGAGATTCTGGGGCAGGGCCAAATTCCTGTGGTGGTGGGGGGAACCGGCTATTACATTCGTGCGCTATCGGAGGGACTGCACGAACTACCCGAGCCCGATGCGGCGCTTCAGGCCGAGCTTTGGGCCGTAGTGGAGACGCGGGGAATTGAGCCCTTGCTGGAGGAGCTCGAGGCCGCCAGCCCCGAAGATGCCCTGCGGGTACAGCGCAACCCCCGCCGCGTCGTGCGGGCGGTGGAGATACTGCGCCGTACTGGTGTGCCACCGGCCAGGATGCCCAGGCGTGCGCCCCGGTTCCGGTACCAAAAACTGATTTTGTGGCCCCCCTGGGAGTGGCTTGAGCCGCGCCTTATGGCCCGGGTCGAGCAAATGTTTGCGCAAGGCCTGGTTCAGGAGGTCGAGCGCTTGCTGGCAAAGTATCCAAATATGCCCACCGCCTTGCAGAGCATCGGCTACAAGGAGGTAGCAGGCTATTTGCGAGGCGAGTACACGCTCCAGGAGGCCCAGCAAGCTGTGGTGCGAGCAACGCGGGCCTATGCCAAACGCCAGTACACCTGGTTCCGTAAGGAGCCCGGTTCGGTCAGCTTTTTGCCGTTCGGCGGAGAGGCTGCCTGGCCTGGGGTGCAAAGCTGGTTTGAAAGCAGCATCCGGGAGTGGTTTTGATTGTGAGCACTGAGCTCAGTCCGGGCCGGTGATCCCGATACTTGTCCCGAAGCACCCTGACAAATTGCCGCATGCCCTACGCCCAGAAAGGTGGCTTTTGACCTGAGACTTGTGACCTGCGACCCATAAACAGCATTTCTACAACACTGCGGTAAAACCATATTTGCTATTTATCGCCCTACCAGCCTTATCATGAGGCGGTATGTTGGCGCAGGAAATTATGCAGCAAATCCAGTCGGGCCAGCGCTCACCCCGCGAGGTAGTGGAACACTACTTGCAGCGTATTGAGCAGCTCGAGCCCCATATCCGTGCCTTTATCCGTTTGAACCCCCAGGCCCTGCATGAAGCCCAAACCGTAGAAGAACGCCTGGCCGGAGGGGAAAACCTGCCGCTGGCCGGGGTTCCGGTTGCCGTCAAGGACAATATCTGCACCCAAGACATTGAAACCACCTGCGGCTCGAAAATGCTGGCTTCCTTTGTGCCCCCCTATAGCGCTACGGTTGTTCAAAAGCTGCGAAGAGCGGGGGCCATTGTAATTGCCAAGGCCAACATGGACGAGTTTGCCATGGGTTCTTCCACCGAGTATTCAGCTTTTGGCCCGACCCGCAACCCCTGGGACCTGGAGCGGGTGCCGGGGGGAACCTCGGGGGGCTCGGCGGCAGCCGTAGCAGCCGATATGGTGCCGGTTGCGCTCGGCACCGATACCGGCGGTAGCGTTCGGCAACCGGCTGCGCTGTGTGGGGTGTATGGCTTCAAACCCACCTATGGCCGCATTTCGCGCTATGGGGTGGTGGCCACGGCCAGCAGTCTGGATCAGGTGGGTACCCTGGCCCGCTCGGTAGAGGATCTGGCTTTGTTGACCGATGTGGTCAGTGGATACGACCGCAAAGACAGCACCAGCCTGGAGGCCGTGCCGCAGTTTGCGAAGGCCCTAAAGGTTCCGGTGCAGGGAATGACGATTGGCATCGTCAAGGAAGCCCTGGCAGTGGGCAACTCGCCGGGGGTGCTCGAGGCCCTCGAGCGCTTCCGCATCGTGATGGAGGGGCAGGGGGTGCGCTTTGTGGAGGTCAGCATCCCCACCCTGCAGTATGCCCTGGCGGCCTACTACATCGTCAACACCGCCGAAATCAGCTCCAACCTGGCCCGCTACGATGGAACCCTCTATGGCCTGCGGGTGTCTGCCGAGGACGGTATTGCCACCATGATGCAAAGCCGCGAGCACGGTTTTGGCCCCGAGGTGCAGCGGCGGGTTTTGATGGGAACCTTTGTGCTTTCTTCGGGCTATTACGATGCCTACTACGGCAAGGCCCTGCGGGCCAGGGCCAAACTAAAAGCCGACCTGGACGATGGTTTTACCCAGGCCGATCTGCTGCTCACCCCCACCAGCCCCTTCCCGGCCTTCCGCTTTGGCGAGAAAACCAGCGACCCCCTCTCGATGTACCTGGCCGATATAGATACCGTGGCCGTCAACCTGGCCGGCGCACCGGCTATGAGCATCCCCGCCGGGTTCGAGGGGGGCTTGCCGGTGGGCGTACAGCTTATCGGGAAACCACTCCAGGACGAGCAAATCTTTACCGTAGCCCATGCCTTCGAGCAAGCCACCGAGCGGGCTTTTGCTCGAGTGGCCAGGTTGAACCTCTAAGCTTTCAACCTTCGTCGTGGGTGTGCCAGTACCCTTGAATGTTACAAGTTTCGATTGGCTATTAAGTTGCGCCCGTATAAGGTCTAGAGATGAATCCAGGCTGCACTAGAAAATCATGCTCCAGGCGCAATACCCGAACGATTTTCGATCATGCCATTATCCAAAACATAGGCGGGAGGCACATAGCTAGTGGCAATGAGCTATCAGCATAGCAGAATCAATTGCAAAAGCAACGCTGTGCTTAACGTTAAGGCGTTAATCTCTGTGAAGCTCTGTCATATCCGTGTAAGCTGCGGTATACTCGCCCCGAGACCTATTTATTCTTGTAAACTTGCGTAATTTCCAGGACTTTTTTCAGGTCTCTTAGCATCCCTCGAGGTTTCGTGCTTATGATGCACGTATCGCCGCTCCACCCCCGCCATTCCATGAGCCCGACCCACTACCGCCTTGCAACCCGATTGGCCCGCCATCTGCGCAGCATTGGCCGCCAGCTTCCCGAACAGGCCCTGGCCGAGCAGGTGCTGGCTTCACCAGGATTGCCCAGGGGTGCTTGGACCGGCCAACTGCTACGGGACTTGCTGGATGGGCGTTTCGAGCGGGGAGAAGCTGGGGTTGGTCTGTGGGAGTGGAAGTATTCCTTTCCGGTCAGGGGAGAAGCCATTGTGGTGCTGGATGTAGAGACCACCGGACTTTCGCCCGAGCAGAACGAAATTATCGAGCTTGCTATGGTGCGTCTGGAGAATGGCCAGCGCACGGTATTTGAGCGCCTGGTGAATCCGGGGGCTCCCATTCCCCCTTTCATCAGCCGTCTGACCGGAATCCGCAATGAAGATGTACGTGGTGCTGCCGACATCTACACGGTTTTGCGGGAGGCCCTGCCGCTCCTGGAAGATGCGACCCTGATCATTCAGAATGCGGGTTTTGACCTAGGTTTTTTGCAGCCACGCTTCAGGCGGCTGGGATACCGACTGGATAATCCAGTGGTGGACACGATACACTGGGCGCGCAAGGCTCTGCCGGGGCTGAGCAAACGCGGTCTGGACTCACTCGCCTGGGTCTTTGACCTGGATCCTATTTCAGGTCGCCACCGCGCTCTGGGAGACGTGGAAACCACGCTTCAGGTAGCGCACGAGATGTATTACATGCTAACCGCCGGTAAGCCCACCTCGGCCAGTCAAGTTGTTGCAAGAGCCTCTTAGGAAATTTATGATTGCGCGCTACGTCCTCACCAGTGCTTGCCTCAACAGCGGAACCATGAATCTTACCCAGTCGCTGCGGGTTTTCTTGCAGGGCAAAGATCGCATTATCCTTCGTGACGAGGAGGGCGAAACCTACGACGGCACCGTGAACTGGCGTCAAAACCGTCTGGAGGGCCTGGCACCCTACTATGCCAAGCGACGGCTGGGCGTCAACGACAAAATTGCCCTGCACCTCGAGGGGGAAGAGATTGGCCTGGAAGCCCTTACGCCTGCGGCCAAACCTGCAAGGCCCCGTTCTCCCGAGGTCGAGCGTTCCAGGCCGCAGGCCACCGAATCCACCCCGGAAAAAACCGAGAAGCGGGTCAGGGTCACGCCCTACCCCAAAGAGGTGATCTTTCCACACAAGCCCGTTGCCAGCGAAGTGCCTGCGTTTTCGGTAGACCTCGAGGCCCTGGGCTTTTCCCGCGAATCGGGCAGTGCGCCCTGGGTGTTCAGGGCTGCGATGGGTCGCCGAACCTTCCACCTGGCCCTGGCCCGGTTTGGGGAAATGGAAGCCAGGGAACTGCTGGCCTACCGCCAGCAAGGCCGGGTGCAGTACGCCGCTATGGTGGCCGGTGAGTCTTCCAAACCCGAAGCCCTGGCCGAAATCGCGGCCGTGCGCCCCTCGGGGCTGGTACAGGTGGGCCTGGGGTATGTCTCCCCTGAAGCCCTGCAACGCCTGACCAAGCTGAGAGGGGCCTTTCCGGTTGGTCCCCTGGACATCGAGCGGCTGCTGCGGGAGGGCCGGATTGACCTGGAAGCTATTCAGGGTCTCGAGCGCGAAATCTCGGGCGTGTTGCGCGAGCGTAGCCACTTTTCGGCGGTTCTGACCCTGCTGGCCGACCAGCCTCCACAGCAGGTTTTTTTGCTGGCTGACCTGATGCCCATGGCGCGGGAAATGAACCTCGAGGCCGACCACTTGCAAAGTATTCTGGAAAGCCTGAGCAGCCCGCCATTCCTGCTCTTGAAGCGCTTGTCGCCCGGCGAGTTCCTGATGCGGCAGTCGGTAGACCGAGCCCTTGCAGACTGGGTCGAGTACGCCGAGGTCATGACCCGCCGCCTGCAAGGGGTGCTGCAAGAGCGATAAAAGACCAGGTTTCTTTACGCTTGGAGATTGGGGTTTCTTCTGAAACCTTAGGTAAAGAGCGTCTTGAGACGGGCCTCGAGGGCCTCGGCAGCTTTCTGACTGATGGTGAGCCGCAGTTTCAAAACCAGCTTCAGACTCCACTCCTCCAGTTCGGCCAGGCTTTGCTTTTGCTCAATCTCGGAGCGGTACTTTTCAGCTTTTGTGCCCAGCTCGGCCTCGAGGGCGGCGAGAAGCTGGGCTTTGACAGGGGCCAGGGGGTCGCTCTCTTCAGGCTTTATAGAAGGTGTGCCCTGGGTACCCGCAACGGTTTCAATCAGGCCGTACTCCAGCAAACTGGCAAGTATGCCTTTTAGCACATCTAGCGGAAGATGGGTTCGTTCAGCAAGCAGCACATCGCTAATTTCTTCACGGCACAGGGCATACACCAGCCGCTCCTCCCGGCTCAACAGGATGTTCAGGGCTTTTGAAGTGTGCCGGTAAATCTGCATTAGCCCTCAAGTGCGGCTAATACCGCCTGCACCAGCCGCAAAACCAGAAAAACGAAAACCGCTCCAAATAGCAGAATCAGCGATAGGATGACCAGAACGGTGTCGGCCGGGTAACTCCAGGTCAGAACCCCCACCGCCAGGTAACCCAGCGTAAACAGCACGATGAAAATGTTGAGCTGCGAAAGCCGCTCGCCAATGATGCCCCCCGGAGCTTTGCCTTTCAGTCCAAAACCCACATAGCTGTTGTAAAGCATCAGAAGCACGCCAATTGCTAGAAGTACCTGTACCATTAGAGCCACCCCCTCGAGTACCCGACGGTTCGTTCGTCCAGGTTGAGGTCATTATAGGGAAGGTCAGGCCGGTCTTGGCTGTATTCTGCACTTGAGTTACCCCTCTGGTTGGCGGCATAGAGGTAGAGCGCTCTTCACAAAAATCGAGCCAACCAGTACTCAGAAATCCGTGTAAAGGAGGGAACAGGGGCCGCCGGGAAATTCGAAGCCTAAGCACCTGTGGGCCGAGCCCGGCCCACGCTGGGGTGCGTAAGCTGTGTCTGGGCCCAGGCGCACTCTCCTTCTCGTGGGCGGCCACGTCTGTGAAGTGCGCTGAAATCCCCAGAGTACACCCCTCCCTGGCGTTCGACGAAAAAAGCGCCTCCCTTGTGAACGGCGGTATCGCTTTCCGCTACGTGGATAACCTCGACCGGGTTGGTTCGTTGCCGTGAACTCACCGAGTCTGGTATTACATATTTTCGATCAAAGCCTGGCCAAACTCGCTGCACTTGAGCAGGGTTGCGCTGCGCCCTTCGGCCACCATCAGGCGGTGGAAGTCGTAGGTAACCCGACCCTGGGCGATGGTCTTGGTCATGGCGTGGATAATCAGGTCGGCGGCTTCGGTCCAGCCCATGTACCGCAGCATCATCTCGCCCGACAGAATCACCGAGCTGGGGTTGACCTGATCCTTGCCCGCGTATTTGGGTGCGGTGCCGTGGGTGGCTTCGAACACGGCGTGGCCGGTGTAGTAGTTCACGTTGGAACCAGGGGCGATGCCAATACCCCCGACCTGCGCGGCCAGGGCGTCGGAGATGTAATCGCCGTTCAGGTTGAGGGTGGCAATCACGCTGTACTCGGCCGGGCGCAGCAGAATCTGCTGGAGGAAGTTGTCGGCGATCATGTCCTTCACAACAATCTGTTTTCCTGTTTTGGGGTTGGTGAAGGTCTGCCAGGGGCCGCCGTCCAGGTCTACCGCCCCGTATTTGCTCTTGGCAAGGGCATAGCCCCAGTCGCGGAAAGCGCCCTCGGTGAACTTCATGATGTTGCCCTTGTGTACCAGGGTGACCGAGGGGAGGTCGTTGTCAATGGCATAGTTGAGGGCCGCCTCGACCAGACGGTGGGTTCCTTCCTCCGAGACCGGCTTGATGCCGATGCCGGCGGTTTCGGGGAAGCGAATTTTGCTGTAGGGTTTGGGGAATTCCGCCTTGAACCACTCGAGGAACTTCTGCACCTCGGGGCTATTCTTGGGAAACTCGATGCCGGCGTAGATGTCCTCGGTGTTCTCGCGGAAAATCACCATGTTGACCAGCTCGGGGTGGCGCACCGGGCTGGGCACGCCCTCGAACCACTGCACCGGGCGTACGCAGGCATACAGATCCAGCTCCTGCCGCAAGGCCACGTTGATGGAGCGGATGCCCCCACCCACCGGCGTGGTCAGGGGCCCCTTGATCGCAACCAGGTACTCGCGGATGAACTCGAGGGTCTCTTCGGGCAGCCAGATGACCTCGCCGTAAACCTCGTTGGCCTTTTCACCAGCATAGATTTCGGCCCAGGCAATCTTGCGCTTGCCCCCGTAGGCCTTGGCCACTGCCGCGTCCAGCACAGGTTGAGCAGCCCGCCAGATGTCGGGGCCGGTTCCATCGCCTTCAATAAAGCCCACAATGGGGTGGTCGGGTACGTGTAGTTTGCCGTCGTGGATGGAGATTTTCTCGCCAGCAGGAACTTTGATTTTTTGATAAGCCATACTTCTCAAAGCATAACAGAAGATGAAGCTTTGGGGCTTGCGACGAAATAAAGGCAAAGGGTAGTGTCAGGAAATCCACCAAACCGCCTCAAGCAGCCTTTTTTGGCTCGGCCTGATCAAGCAACTGATAAAAACCCCTGGCGTTGTGCAAGTAGTGCGCCAGGATGCCAGGAATCAGGCTTCCGGTGAGCAAATAGGCGGCACCAAACATCAGGCCCCCAAAAAATATGAATACGGGATAAGCCCAGGCTCTCCGGTCTGGTACGGGGTGAAAGGCCATGAAAAGAAAGGCTTGTAGCAGTACCCCCAGCCAACCGCCAAACAGTGCATTCTGGAGCGCTCCACGAAAAAAAACCTCTTCGCTCAGGCCGGAAGCCATGGCCAGCAGCAGGGCCTGGTGGTGGCTTACTCCCTGGGCACGCATCACTGCGCCAATCTGGCCATGCAGGGCTTCGGTGGCCCGGAAGCTTTTGGGGAACAGGCGGGAGAACAGGAGCTCGAGGCCCATCAAGCCATAAAAGAGCACCAGGAAGGCTACCCCATCGCGCAGGGGGTTGGGGTGCTGGATAGCTGCATAGCCTGCCAGCGCCATCCAGATGAGGCCCACCAGCAATAGCCCAAGCTGGATCAGCATGAAAAACTGGAACATGCGGTTTTCAGAGCCCTTCGCTACCGATGTTGAAGCCCTGCTCGAGCAATTTGCGGGAATATGCTCTAAAGGCCAGCAGGGTCTGGGTGCGTTCAATGCCTTTGAGCTTTCGCAGGCCCAGGGTTACGATGTCGTCGAGCTGCTCGAAGTCCTTGAAACGCAGAATGGCGACCAGATCCCATTCCCCCGTAACCGAGTACACCTCGGCCACCCCTGGAATTTCGGCCACCGACTCCGCAGTCTCGGCGGTGGATTCGCGGCTGGTTTGGATCAGGACAAAGGCGGTAATCATGCCTGGATGATACCCCAGATATTGAGAACGGGCAGCCGGGGGGGTAGTAGTGCAACATTGCTGTAAGCCCAAAGCCGAAGGCCGAGAGCGAAGCCAGGTTGCTACCAATCCCGGTAAAGTCCTCAGTGGTCTGGTAACAAAGTAATCGGGATGCCTCCAGTGAAACCAACCTCTGCCCTCGTCGTCTTTTTGTCATTCCGAGGCGCACGCAGTGCAACGAGGAATCTGGCACTGCATGGGTACAGTGAATGCATTGGACTGCACCGCATTAGATTCCTCACTTCGCTTCGCTCTGTTCGGAATGACACGAAAATTTACTTACCAGACCACTCAGCCACAGGCCACAAGCCACTAGCCACTTGCTATTCGGCACCTGTAACATCCACCACATGCGTCTGGTGGGAGGTCTCGAGGATCAATTGCGGCCTGAACCGCACCACATCGGCAGAAACGAAATGCAGGGGAATTCCGTTCCAGGCCTTGGGCAACCGCTCGGGGTCGGCTCCGTGCAGGTGCCCGTAGACCACACAGGTGGGCCGGTAGCGGTCTATAAGCTCGGTAAAACCGGTAGGGCCGCCGCTGGGGCTATAGGGGGGGTAGTGCATGGCCAGAATCAGATACTCGTATTCCTGTCCCTGAATGCTCTTGAGCGAGAGGGCCAGCCGCTCCACCTCGCGCTTGTAGATTTTTTCGTCCTCGGGGCTGAAGTTGTAGCTACCGGGGGTGTCCCAGCCGCGGCTACCGGCAATAGCCAGGTTGCCCAGAATCAGCGAGTCGTGCTGAAGGGCGTGCATGCGTGGGGGCAACATCTGACGCAGGCGGCTGATGGAGGGCCACCAGTAGTCGTGGTTGCCGCGCAGCAGGATTTTGGTGCCGGGCAAGGCGGCCAGGTCGGCCAGGTCTACCAGGGCTTCGGGCAGTTTCATGGCCCAGGAGATGTCCCCGGCCACAATCACCAGGTCGTCTTCGCCCACGGTTTTGCGCCATTCCTCGAACACCGCCTCGGGGTGGCCATCCCATTCGGGCCCAAAGATGTTCATGGGCTTGGGGTAGGCTTTGGAGAGGTGAATATCGGCAATGGCAAAGACGCGCATAGGTCTCGAGGCTTACAAAAACTCAGGGACTAAAGCCGCAAATAGCAGTGTCTAGTGTCTAGGGTTCTGGGCAGGGCGTCAAGTGTGGCACTGGACGACCCCAAAAAAAGCCTAGCCTCTGCCAGGTATCACCCGCCTCATTACGTTCGTGGCAAAATCAGACCATGAAGGAAGCAACCCCCGACGAACTGTTTTTGTATGCGGTGCGGGTGCTGGGGGCCAGGGCCTATTCGGAAGCCGCCCTGCGCAAAAAACTGGCCCGAAAAGCCTGTCCAGAGGTGGTGGAGTCGGTGTTGCAGCGGGTCAAGGGCCTGGGTTACCTGGACGACCAGAAATTCGCCGAGGGGTACGCCCGGCTCTACGCAGGTAAGTGGGGTGCGGCCAAGCTGCGCCGAGCGCTATTGGAAAAGGGGGTATCGCACAGTATCGTAGATCGTGTGCTGGACGAGCACTCCTCCCAAAACAACGCCGAGGACGAGGCCCTGGCCTTACTAGAGCGCTACCAGAGCCGCCACCGGGGCGAAAAGCCCAGGGCTATTCGCTTTCTGGTGAACCGCGGCTATGCCCTGGGCCTGGCCCTGGCCGCCTGGGAGCGGTACCAGAGGCAAGTGAACCTGCAATAACATTCATGCAGGCCACCTTTGCCTGAAGACATTGCTTGCTTCAGAAGCGAAGGGGGTAGGGGACAGATGTTAGAAACCCACTACCTACTTCCTACCACCCACCCCCATCATGTGTGTTGCTGAAATTAGGGTATACGGCTAAGGTTGGTATCAGACCCACTCACCCCCGCGCATGAGGGGTTCGGACTGTCCGGACGGGCTGATGCCGTCTACGTCTACCTCGCTCGAGCCGATCATCCAGTCAATGTGAATCAGGCTGCTGTTGGCCCCTTTGGCAGCGAGTTCCTGCGGGCTGAGCTGGCTGCCCCCCTGAATGCATTCGCTGTAAGCCTGGCCCAGCGCAATGTGGCTGGCGGCGTTTTCATCGAACAGGGTGTTGTAGAACAGAATCCCGCTCTGGGCAATGGGGGAGGAGTGCGGCACCAGGGCCACCTCGCCCAGGCTGCGGGCCCCCTCGTCAGTCTGGAGAATCCGCTCCAGGACTTCGCCGCCACTCCTGGCTTTGGCTTCCACCACCCGCCCCTTTTCAAAGCGCACCTCGATCTCCTCGAGCAGGCTGCCCTGATAAGAGAGCGGCTTGGTGCTCCGGACGTAGCCCTCGATGCGGTCTTTGTGGGGGGCGGTAAAGACCTCCTCTGTGGGGATGTTGGGGTTGCAGACCACCCCGTTTTTGGCCTGTACGGCGCCGCCTGCCCAGACGTGATCGTCGGCCAGTCCCACCAGTAAATCGGTGCCGGGGCCTTTGAAGTGGAGGGCGCTGTAGCGCTTCTGGTTCAGGTAGGCCACCCGCTCGGCAAGGTGTTGGTTGTGGGCCTGCCAGGTGGCCACGGGGTTCGGGGTGTCGAGCCTCGAGGCTTTCCAGATGGCCTCCCAGAGCTTTTGTACGGCTTCTTGCTCGGTCAGTTCTGGAAAAACCGTGCGTGCCCAGGCCGGGTGGGGGTAGGCCACAATGGTCCAGTTGATGTGATGGGTGGTGATGAGTTCCATGACGGGGCGGTAGGCCAGCGAACGGGCGCGGTTGGCTCGGGCTACCGACTCCGGGTTCTGCCCCCGCAGCAGGTTGGGGTCGTTGCCGGCGATGTGCAGGCGTGCAGCCCCGCTCTGGAATGCGGCAGCCATCCCGTCAAAGAGCCATTTCTGGGTTTGGTCGAAAGCACTTTCTGGGGCGTGCTGGTAGCGGAGCAGGGTGGCGGCATCGTCGTCGTAGAGCACCGTTACCAGGGGGCTTCCGGCCCGGTAGGCGTGCTCGGCAATCTTGCGGGCCAGGGGCGCCGCCTCGATAGGCGCAGTTACGATGAGTTCCTGGCCTTCGCGGAGGCCAAGCCCCACATGAACAGCTACCTGGGCCAGTTGGTCGAGTTGGGTCTCAAAAGATTCCATCCTGCCAACTTTACCCTATCGCGCCCTTTTCAGACGTGACCACCCCTCAAGGCGGCCACCGTTTTGTTCAAGACAAAGCTTTCTCGAGGTCCGCTGGCTCAAAATGGGTAAAGCGCTCTAACCTTGACGTAAGCAGCCGGGCTTGTTAACCTTTGGGCAACATGCGGATTCGTACCCCCCGCAGCTATAAGTGGCACCACCAGCGCTGGTGGCGTGGATAGGCTCGAGCGCACTTTCGAACGCGGCGCTTGGGCTTTTCTCGAGGTGTGGACCTCGAGTTTTTGTTTGTTAGCCTCAAGCGTCAATAGCCGATAGTCCATAGCCAATAGCCGATAGCCGATAGCCGATAGACCGTATCACCCTCAGGAGATTTTTTCCATGCAACTACCCAGCTACCCTCTGCCCGACGCCAAAGGGCGCTATGCCGACTTTGGTGGGCGCTACGTACCCGAGACCCTGATGCCGGCCCTGGAAGAGCTCACCGAGGCCTACCTGCACTACAAAAACGACCCCGAGTTTCTGGCCGAGTACGACTACTACCTGCGCGAGTATGTGGGCCGCCCCTCGCCTTTGTACCTGGCCGAAAACCTCACCCGTCACCTGGGCGGGGCCAAAATCTACCTCAAGCGCGAAGACCTGAACCACACCGGCGCTCACAAGATCAACAACACCCTGGGCCAGGCCCTCCTGTGCAAGCGCATGGGCAAGAAGCGGGTAATCGCTGAGACCGGGGCCGGTCAGCACGGGGTGAGCGTGGCCACGGTGGCGGCCCTGATGGGCCTGGAGTGCGTAGTCTACCAGGGGGCCGAGGACGTGCGACGGCAGGCTTTGAACGTCTTTCGCATGAAGCTCCTGGGGGCCGAGGTGCGCCCGGTGGAGAGCGGCACCCGCACCCTCAAGGACGCCACCAACGAGGCCATCCGGGACTGGGTGACCAACGTGCGCGATAGCTTCTACATCATCGGCTCGGTGGTGGGGCCGCATCCGTACCCCATGATGGCCCGCGACTTCCAGAGCATCGTGGGCGAGGAGATCAAGGCCCAGCTACGAGAGAAGGAAGGGCGGGAGAACCCCGATGCAGTGATTGCCTGCGTGGGCGGGGGCTCCAATGCCATTGGGGCCTTTGCGCCCTTTGCCTACCAGGAAAACCGCCCGCGCCTGATTGGGGTAGAGGCCGCGGGCCACGGGGCGGCTTCGGGGCTGCACTCGCTCTCCATTGGGGCGGGTCGCAAAGGGGTGCTGCACGGGGCCAAGATGTTCTTGCTCTACGACGACGACGGCCAGATTCGCCCGGCGCACTCGGTCTCGGCGGGCCTGGACTACCCTGGCGTGGGCCCGGAACACAGCTACTATGCCGAGGCGGGCCTGGCCGAGTATGTGGGCATCACCGACGAAGAGGCCCTGGAAGGCTTCCAGCTTTTGTGCCGCCTGGAGGGGATTATTCCGGCCCTCGAGTCGGCCCACGCCATCGCCTACGCGGCCAAACTGGCCCCCGAGATGGAGCCCGAGCAGGTGATGGTGATCAACCTTTCGGGCCGGGGCGACAAGGACGTGGTGGAGGTGATGCGCGTCATGGAGGAGGGTCAGGGGGCAAGGGCCGAGGGGCTTGTGCAGGGAGGGCAGTCATGACCACCCGCGAAGCGTTTGCCAGGGCCAAAGCCGAAGGGCGCGCGGCGCTGATTCCCTACGTGATGGCCGGTTATCCGAGCCGGGGGGCCGACCTCGAGATGGTCAAGCAGGTGTTGCCCTATGCGGATTTGCTCGAGGTGGGCCTGCCCTACTCCGACCCCCTGGGCGACGGCCCGGTGATCCAGCGAGCCTCGGAACAGGCCCTGCGGCAGGGGATTCACGTGGCCGATGTGGCGGCCTTCGTGCGGGAAATTCGGAGCCTTACCGATAAGCCCCTCTTCCTCATGACCTACATCAACCCGGTGCTGGCGGTGGGGCCGGAACGCTTTTTCGGCATGTTCAAAGAGGTCGGGGTGAACGGGCTCATCCTGCCCGACCTGCCCCCCGACGAAGACCCCGAGCTGGTGGGGCTGGCCCAGGGGGCGGGCCTCGAGACCACCTTTCTGCTGGCCCCTACCTCTACCGAGGCCCGCATCCAGACCGTGGCGCCCTACTGCACCGGCTTTGTGTACACGGTTTCGGTGGCGGGGGTCACGGGGGCGCGGGACAGGCTTCCCGAGGGGCTGCCGGAGCTGGTGGGGCGCATCCGCCGGGTGACCGATGCCCCGGTGGCCATCGGTTTTGGCATCTCCAACCGGGCCACCGCCCAGCAGGCCGCCCAGGCCGCCGATGGGGCGGTGATTGCCAGCGCCCTGATCCGCGCCCACGAAGAGGGGAGAGGGCTGGTGGAGGTGCTGCGCGAGGTGCGGGCGGGCCTCGAGGGCGCTCCCGGCCTGGTGCTTTAGAATCAGGCCGATGAAGCGCATCGTGCAGGCCGAGTGCCTCCAGTACATCGCCACCTTGCCCGAGGCTTCCTTTCCGCTCATCTACCTGGACCCCCCCTTCAACACCCGCAAAACCCAGCAGCGGCGTCGAATTCGGGCTGTAGCGGACGAAAATGGCCCACGTCGGGGCTTTGGCGGCAAGCGTTATCGTACCGAAGCACTGGCGGCCCCGGTGTATGCCGACCGCTTCGAGGACTTCGAGGCTTTTCTGATTCCCCGGCTCGAGCAAGCCTACCGCCTGCTCACCCCCACGGGCTCGCTTTTTGTGCACCTGGACTACCGGGAGGTGCATTACATCAAAGTGGCGCTCGATACCATTTTCGGGCGTAAGAGCTTTCTCAACGAGATTATCTGGGCCTACGACTACGGGGGTCGTTCCAGGAAGCGTTGGCCCGCCAAGCACGACACCCTCCTGTGGTATGCCAAAAACCCCCACCAGTACACCTTCAACTACGAAGCCATAGACCGCATCCCCTACCTCACGCCCAAGATGGTAGGCCCCGAAAAAGCAGCCAGGGGCAAGACGCCCACCGATGTCTGGTGGCAGACCATCGTCCCGACGGGCTCCAGGGAAAAAACCGGTTATCCCACCCAGAAGCCCCTCAAGCTCTTGGAGCGCATCGTGCGGGTGCACTCCAACCCCGGCGATGTGGTGCTCGACTTTTTTGCGGGCTCAGGCACCACCGGCGAGGCCGCCGCAAAACATGGCCGAGGGTTTGTGCTGGTGGATGAAAGCCCCGAGGCCATCGCCATCATGCAGCGTAGACTGGCCCCCTATGGCCCTGAGATAATCGGTTTTGATGCGACCCATTCTGTATCACAAACTCGGTAACTTCGAGCTCTGGTTCCTGAGCGACGGCGAAATCTGGCTGGATGGGGGAGCCATGTTTGGGGTGGTGCCCAGGGTGCTCTGGTCGAAGCTGGCGGCGTCGGACGAGCAAAACCGCGTACGGTTGGGGATGAACCCCCTGCTTCTTCGCATGGGCGAGCGGTATGCGCTGATCGAAACCGGCATTGACCGCAAGCCCGGTGAGAAGTTTCGGCGCATCTACGGCCTGAGCGAAACCCATCCACTCTTGGGCCAGCTGGCGCTTCTGGGCCTGGGGCCCGCGGATATCTCGCTGGTGATTCACACCCACCTGCACTTCGACCACGCCGGGCTGAACACCCGCCTCGAGGGGGGCCGGCTGGTGCCCACCTTTCCCAACGCCCGCCACCTCGTGCAGAAGCAAGAGCTGGAAGACGCGCTACACCCCCACGAGCGCAGCCGGGCCAGCTACCTGCCAGAGAACATCGAACCCATTCTGGAGCAGTTTGAAACCGTGGAGGGGGAGCAGGAAATCCTGCCAGGGCTGTGGGTGGTGCCGGTGCCGGGTCATACCCTGGGGATGCAGGCCGTGGAGATTCGCTCGGAAGGCCAGCATTTTGCCTATACCGCCGACCTGATCCCCACCATGGCCCACGCCCCCTTGCCCTACATCATGGCCTACGACCTCTACCCCATGACCACCCTCGAGACCCGCAAACGCCTGTATGAGCGCTGGGTTCAAGGCCAGTACCTGCTGGGCTTCCCCCACGAGCCGGGGCATCCTTTGGGGCGGCTGGTGCACTCCGAGAAGGGCTATGCAGCGGAGGCTGTGTGTGAAACTGCAAGACTGGTTTAGCTTGAGGGCCCTGGGCTTGGGCCGCGAATACCTGGAGGAAGGCCGGCTAAAGCAGATGTGGCGCAAGGGAGACCGCCTCGAGGCCAGCGTGGAGGGCAGCCGTGATCGGCCTTACAAGGTCTGGCTTCGTCTGGAGGGAGAACGCATTGCAGATGGGAAGTGTAGCTGCCCGGTGGGGGAAGGGGGCGACTGCAAGCACGCCGCCGCGCTGGCTCTGGCCTGGTTAGAGGAGCCAGAGGCTTTCCTGGAGGCCGAAGGCGCGGAAAAAGAGCTGGAAAAGTTGAGCAAACCGGAGCTTGTTGCGTTGATTCGCCGGATGCTGGAGCAACGCCCCGAACTTTCAGTACTGCTGGAGACCCGGGCTCCTGCCTTAGATAATCACTGGTGCTAGTTGAAAAGTAGCGGGAGAAAGGAATAGGGTCTGGTGTATGCGGCCAGACCCGAGATGCATTCTATCGCTGGAAGACGTTGCTTTGGTGATGTACGTTGGGGTAGACGATGCCCTGCGTTCGAAGGCTGAACAGCATGAACATCAACAAGCCAAGCTCAGCCTTAGTGAGTTGGTCACCATCGGGCTGATGTTCAGCCTCAAAGGCGGCTCATTCCGCCGGTTCTACCTGTGGCTGGTCGCCAACCTGGGTGACTGCTTCCCCCATCTACCTGAACGCACCCGTTTGCAGCGACGACTACTCCAGTACCAAGCTTTGGTCGTACATTTTCTGGCCGAACCCAGCTTGTTCT